>JAYVQV010000437.1:0-5008 GCA_043776855.1 Limisphaerales bacterium
ACCGAGGTCGGCGGCGACGTTTTTCACCAGCGCGCCGGGCTGCTGCAACTGGCCGGCGGCGGCGTTCATTTTGAGCCGTGTCAAGAATAGGTAGGGCGACTGGTGGTCGTAGCGCCGGAACAGGCGGCAGAGGTAGGCGGTGTCCACATGACATTCCTTCGCGGTTTCCTCCAGCGTTCGCAGCCGGTGGGAATGTTCCTGGATAAAATTCCGGCAGGTTTGGTAAGTGGCGAACGCCGCCGAGTCCGCGCCTTGCAGCGGCGCGCGGGCTTCCAAAAGTTTCACGCCGAGGCAGCCGAGAAGCTGGCGGCACAGTTCCGGCGAATGGCGCGTGCCGCGCTGGCCGCTGCGGATGAGTTCGTCAAAGAGCGGCTGGATTTCGTTCGGTGGAAACACCTGCGAGACTTTTCCGGGCGCGAGTTGGCTGCGCTGAAGCCATTGCGATGACTGGGTTCCGGCGAAGTCCACGAAATATTTCACCAGCGGCTTCTGCGGGTTGGACGTGATGTGCTGCCGGATGCCGGGGCCGTAGGCAAAGATGATGCCGGGCTTCAGTTCGTGGCTGCGTTTTCCCAGTTTCAAATTTCCTTCGCCGCGCGCGACGTATTCGATGGAGTAGAACGGAAACGTCTCGCGCTGGATTTCGTAGCCGGTCGCGCAATGCTCCACGCCGCCACAAACGACGGCGAGCTGGGTGCCGCGCGGCGGCTGGAGGTTCAGGTAAAAGCGGCGGGCGGCGGAGACTTGGGCGGAGAAAAAGTCGGGCGGGGTGGCGGCTGGGCGTTTCATTGGTGGTCAATAATGGATATGCATTGGCCAAAAGTGGACATTCCCAAACGCAAAAGGCAAGCTAGAATTGTTCACGAACATTAAACAAGGCGACGGCAGAGCGTCCGTCGCCAGCGCACAACAACTTTATGCAAGAACACAAACGCGTAGTGGAAAAAGATGCCCCGACGAAGAAGAACGATTTGATCGTCATTACCGGCGCGGGCGGATTCATCGGCGGCAACCTCGCGCTGCACTTCACCAAAAAAGGTTTCACGAACATCCGTTGCGTGGACAAGAAGCCGCTCTACGAATGGTATCTGCACGTTCCCGGCGTGGAGAATGTCTGTCTTGACGTGAGCAACGAGACGAATTGCCATCGCGTCTGCGAAGGCGCGGTCGAGGTCTATAATCTCGCGGCGGACATGGGCGGGATGGGTTTCATCGAACGCTTCCGCGTCGAGTGCTTGCGCTCGATTCTCGTGAACACGCACATGGTCGAGGCGGCTTACCGCGCCGGGGCGCGCCGTTATTTCTTTTCGTCGTCAGCCTGTGCATACAACACGCTCCTGCAAAAGGATCCGAAGGTGCGCGCGTTGAAGGAGTCCGACGCGTATCCCGCGATGGCCGAGCGCGGCTATGGCTGGGAGAAGCTCGTGAGCGAAATGTTTTGCGAGGAATACTGGCACGAACGCGGGATGAAAACTTTTATCGCGCGCTTTCACAATGTCTATGGCCCGAACGGAACGTGGGACGGTGGCCGCGAAAAAGCGCCCGCCGCGATGTGCCGCAAAGTGATTGAAGGCATAAATAAAAAGGATTTGAGCATCAACATTTGGGGCAACGGCGAGCAGACGCGGAGCTTCATGTATATTGACGACTGCGTGAAGGGCATTGATATGATTACGCATTGCGACGCGCTTATCGCGACGCCGATTAATCTGGGTTCAAGCGAACTCGTCTCCATCAATACGCTCGTGAGCAAGGTGGAAAAAATCGCGGGCGTGAAAATGAAGCGCTCTTACAACCTGAACGCGCCGCAGGGCGTGGCGGGCCGCAATTCGGACAACACCTTCATCAAAAAAGTTTTGAAGTGGGAGCCGAACACGACTTTGGACAAAGGTCTGGCGCTGACTTACAAGTGGATTGGCCAGCAATACCAGAAGCGCAAAGCCGGCGAACGCGTGGGCATCGGCTGAAATTTTGAACAACTCCGCCGCTGGATTGAGATGACGATCAAACGCCGACTCGAATTGAAAATCTTGGCCGCAATTTTTTTGTGGCCTGCCTTCGCGACGGCGGTTGCGGCGGCCGGGGCGGTCACCTACAACCGCGACATCCAGCCGATCCTCTCGGAGAATTGTTTTTCCTGCCACGGCGCGGACTCGGCCTCGCGCAAGGCGGGGCTGCGCCTCGATCAGCCGCTGGCCGCGACGAACAAATTGGAGAGCGGCGTGGCGGCCATCGTTCCCGGCCAGCCTGCCGAAAGCGAACTCATCCGCCGCATCCATCTCACCGACGATGACCAGATGCCGCCGGCCAAGGTCAACAAGGTTTTGCGGCCCGAGCAAAAGGCGCGGCTGGAAAAATGGATCGCGGCGGGCGCGGCTTACGAACCGCACTGGTCATTCATTCCGCCGGTCAAAACGCCGTTGCCGAAAGTGAAAAATCAAAAGTGGGTGAAAAATCCGGTTGATGATTTCATTCTCGCGCGACTGGAATCTGAAAAGCTCCAGCCAAATTCTGAAGCGGACAAGCGCACGTTGATTCGCCGCGTGTCGCTCGACTTGATTGGGCTGCCGCCGACGCCGGAGCAGGTCGGAGCCTTCGTCAAAGACAAATCGCCGGGCGCTTACGAGCAACTCGTGGACCGCCTGCTCACGTCGCCGTCGTGGGGCGAGCATCGCGGGCGTTACTGGCTGGACGCGGCGCGCTACGGCGACACGCACGGGATTCACTTTGACAATTTTCGCGAGATGTGGTCTTACCGCGACTGGGTCATCAACGCGCTCAACGCGAACATGCCCTTCGACCAGTTCACGGTTGAAAATCTTGCGGGCGACTTGCTGCCGAACGCGACGCGCGACCAGAAAGTTGGCAGCGGTTTTAATCGTTGCAACATCACGACCGCTGAAGGCGGCTCGATTGACGAGGAGGTTCTGGTGGCTTACGCCCGCGACCGCACGGAGACGACCTCGCAGGTCTGGCTGGGCCTGACGACCGGCTGCGCGGTTTGTCACGATCACAAATACGATCCGATTTCGCAGAAGGATTTTTATTCGCTCTCGGCGTTTTTCAACAATACGACCCAAAAGGCGATGGACGGAAACATCAAGGACACGCCGCCGGTCATGGTGATTCCGAAGCCGATGGATGAACCGCGCTGGGCCGCGTTGCCCGCCGTGATGGATGAAAACGGCCAGAAAATTTCCGACCGGAAAAAATCCGCGCGGCCGGATTTTGAAAGCTGGCTCACGAAACCGGATTTCACCCTGCTCGAAAAAAATTTACCGACGAACAGTTTATTGTTCCGCGCGGCGCTGGATGACGGTGAAACGAATCTGCTCACCGCGACGGTGACAAATTCTGTTCGCGTTGTTTCGCTCGCCACCAATGCCGCCGCGCAGGACGGCATCATCGCGGCGCAGGCTTACACTGTCAGCCCGAACACCGCGCCGACGTTCGCCGACGTGGGCGATTTCGAACGCACGAACGCCTTTAGTTATGCGGCCTGGGTGCGTTTGGCGGAGGACAGCGGCGGCTCGCTGTTCGCGCGGATGTCGGACAAGGACGGCGCGCACACCGGCTGGGATTTGTTTCTCGAAGGCGGCAAGCCCACGCTGCACCTCGTTCACAAATGGCCGGAGGACGCGCTCAAAGTCATCGGCAAAAAAGAATTGCCGAAGGAAAAATGGGTTCACGTCGCGGTGACTTACGACGGCAAGTCGAAGGCGAAGGGCGTGAAAATTTTTGTGGACGGCCAGGCGCAGGAGGTGACGGTGGACAAGAATGTTTTGAAGGGCAGCATCCGCACGGCGTCGCCGTTCACGCTCGGCCAGCGCGATGGCGGTGCGCCCGTGACCGGCGCGGGCTTGCAGGACGTGCAGATTTTTGGCCGCGCGCTGACGGTCGCCGAGGTGCGCGCCGTGGCGAATGTTCCGCGCTTAAAATATTTTGCCGCCAAGCCATCAGATAAACGCGGCACGAATGAATTGGAAGAACTGTATCCGACGTGGCTCGCGTCGGCGGACGCGCCGTATCAGGAATTGACCGAGACAAAAACGGCGCTCGCCAAGGAGTCGGATGAAATAAAAATGCGCGGCACGGTCGCGCACGTCATGTCGGAGAAAACCAACGCGCCCGAAGCGTATATTTTATTTCGCGGCGCGTATGACCAGCGGCGTGACCGCGTGACCCCGGCCACGCCCGCGTCGTTGCCGCCGATGACGACAGACGAACCGCGCAACCGGCTCGGCTTCGCGCAATGGTTGTTGCGCCCGGAAAATCCGCTGACGGCGCGCGTTACGGTGAACCGGTTTTGGTCGGAATTGTTTGGCAACGGACTCGTGAAGACCGCTGGAGATTTTGGCGTCGCGGGGGAACCGCCGTCGCATCCTGAATTGCTCGACTGGCTGGCGGTGGATTTTCGCGAGCACGGCTGGGACGTGAAGCGCATTTATAAATTGATGGTGATGTCGGCAGCTTACCGGCAGTCGGCGGTGACTTCGCCGGGAAAAATTGAGCGTGATCCGCAGAACCGGCTGCTCGCGCGCGGGCCGCGTTTCCGCATGGACGGGGAGATGGTGCGCGACTACGCGCTCGCGGCGAGCGGGCTGCTCGTGGAAAAAATCGGCGGGCCGAGCGTGCGTCCGTATCAGCCGCCGGGCATCTGGGACGTGGTGGGCATGGCCGAGGGCAACACGCGCATTTATATTCAAGACCACGGCGACAGTCTGTATCGGCGGAGTGTTTATTCATTTTGGAAACGGCAGGCCGCGCCGGCGTCGCTAGAAATTTTCAATGCGCCATCGCGCGAGACTTGCACGGTGAAGCGCGAGCGCACCGACACGCCGTTGCAGGCGCTGGTGACGCTGAACGATCCGCAGTTCGTCGAGGCCGCGCGGATGCTGGCGCAGGCGAGCGTGACGAGCGGGATGGAGCCGGTGGATTTCATGGCGGAGCGGCTGCTCGCGCGCAAGCTGACAGCGAAGGAAATAAAAATTCTCGAAGCGAATCTTGG
>JAYVQV010000438.1:0-5007 GCA_043776855.1 Limisphaerales bacterium
AAATACGCGAACATCGAGGCGCTGGGCGATGGCGAGGCGAAACAGAAGTTGCGCAAGTTTGAAGATGATTTGCAGGCGGCGCAGAAGGATCTTGGCCAGGCCAAGGCCACGTTTGAGGGCACGCAGCGGCTGTTCGCCAAACAATTTGTCGCGAAGAACGAACTGATTAAGGATCAACTGGCGCAGGACAGCGCCGAGTTGAAAGTGCAGACGGCGCAGACGGCGAGCGCGCTGTTTTTGAAATATGATTTTTCCAAGACCGCTGAAAAGTCGTTGACCGATTACACCGAGGCCGTGCGCGAACTGGACAAGGCCCGGCGCGTGGCGATTTCCAAACTGGCGCAGGCGCAGGCCAAATTGAAATCCGCCCAGGGCCAATACGAAGTGCAAACCCGCCAGCGCAAGGATTCAAAAGAGCAGCTTGAGAAATGTATGATTCGCGCGCAGAAGAGCGGGCTGGTGGTCTATGGCGGCAGCGGTGAAAATTATTATGGCAACCAGGATCCGATCCGCGAAGGCGCCACGGTTCGCGAGCGCCAGGCCATCATCACCATTCCCGACATGACGCGTATGTCGGTGAGCGTCAAAATTCACGAGAGCTACATCAAGAAAATCAAGAAGGGCCTGAAGGCGCGCATCACCGTGGATGCGTTTCCCGACACGGTGCTGACGGGCGAAATCACGAAGGTCGGCGTGCTGCCGGATTCGCAAAACCGCTGGATGAATCCGGACTTGAAAGTCTACAACACGACCATCGCCATTGATGGAACCTACGACTGGGTCAAGCCGGGCATGAGCGCCAAGGTGGAAGTGCTCGTGAACAAGCTGACCGACGTGGTCTATGTGCCGGTGCAAGCCGTGACGCCGAATGACGGCAAACAAATTTGTTACGTCGCCGGCACGTTCAAGCCCGAGCAACGGGAGGTGGAGGTGGGCGATTTCAATGACGAGTTCATCGAAATAAAAAAAGGTTTGAAAGAAGGCGAACGCGTTTTGCTGCGCTCGCCTGCGGGCGTGGAAAATAATAATTCCGAAAGCGGCGGCGCGCCGAAGGAAGCCAAGCCGGATAAAACGGAGCCGCCTGCTGCCAAGGCCGAAGCGAAAGCTAAATGAGGCGGCGCGAATGATGATTGCCACGACCATGCTGGTTGAGCCGGACGCGTTGGCGTGTCTGACGGAGCGCGGCGTTCACGCCGCTTCACCGCCCGCCCGTCCGGACAGCTTGAACCCCGAAGTTAAAACCGCGAATGGACGCAAATCCACGCGAATAGAATCTGGACTGGTTGGCTCCAACGGATGGGAAATTTCCGGCGGCATCGCCGCCGGTAGTGGCACAGGCATCTTGCCGGTGTGGTCTTTTCCGCGAACTCACAGGCAAGATGCCTGTGCCACTGTGGAAGTCGGGTTGAATCAGAAACGAGCGCGTCATTCATTTTGGACATTGCAGCGGCGTGAACGCCGCGCTCCGTTCGCCAATTAAAATTTGATATGCCGCCCATCGTCCAGTTCACCAACGTCCAGAAGACCTACCAGATGGGGCCGGTCACGGTGTCGGCGTTGCGCGGCGTCTCGTTTGAAATCAGCGCGGGCGATTACGTCAGCATCATGGGACCGTCCGGCTGCGGCAAATCCACGTTGCTGAATCTGCTCGGCTGTCTCGACCGCCCGAGCCTGGGCAATTATTTGCTCGGCGGCCAGGATGTTTCGGGCATGGACGACGATTCGCTTTCTGCCGTGCGCGGCTCGCGGCTGGGATTTATTTTTCAATCTTACAATCTCATCCAGCAACTCACCGTGGTGGAGAACATTGAAATTCCCCTTTACTACCAAGACCGTCCCGAAGCTGAGTGTCGTGAACTGGCGTGCCAGTTTGCGAAGCGCGTCGGCCTCGAACACCGGCTCGACCACAAACCGTTTGAACTTTCCGGCGGCCAGCAGCAGCGCGTCGCCATCGCCCGGGCGTTGGTGAACGATCCGCTCGTCATTCTCGCCGATGAACCGACCGGCAACCTTGATTCCAATTCCGGCGTGGAGATTTTGAAAATTTTTGACGAGCTGAATGCGCAGGGCAAGACGCTGATTCTCGTCACTCACGATCCCAGCGTGGGCCAGCGTTCCCAGCGCACCATCCGTTTGCGCGACGGCCTGATCGAAAGCGATGTCCGCCATGAAAAATAATTCCAGCCTCGTGGACGCCTTGCAGAGCTTGACCCGCGCCCGGTTGCAGCGCGCGATGCGGCTGGGCATCCGCAGTCTGTGGCTGCATCGCCTGCGTTCGCTGCTCACCGTGTTGGGCATCGTGTTCGGGGTTTGCTCCGTGATCGCCATGCTCGCCATCGGCGAGGGCGCGAGCTATGAAGCGCAGGAACAAATTAAAAGTTTGGGCAGCCAAAACATTATCATCCGCAGCATCAAGCCGCCGGAGGAGCAAAAAGTTTCCAACCAAGGCAGCCAAAGTTATGTGCTCAACTACGGCGTCAGTTACACGGACGCGGAACGCATTCAGGCCACCATTCCCGGCGTCATCGTCATCCTGCCCGCGCGCGTCATCCGCGATTATGTCTGGAACATCAGCCGCCGCGTGGACTGCGAAATCGTCGGCACCGTTCCGTGGTATCCCACCATGCGGAATCAGCCGGTCGCACTGGGACATTTTTTCACCGGCAACGACATGACGGCCCGCAGCAGCGTCTGTGTGCTCGGCGCGGAAATGGTTTCACGGCTCTTTCCGTTTGAATCGCCGCTGGGCCGGCACGTCCGCGTGGGCGGCGATTATTACCAGGTCATCGGCGTGATGGAAGCGCACGCTCACGAGGCGAACACTGACAGCAGCACGGAGGAAAAAGATAAATCCGCCGCCTTTCGGATGTTCGTGCCGCTGGAGACCATCAAGATGCGATACGGCGACACCGTGATGCGTCGCCGCAGCGGCAGCTTCGAGGCCGAGCGTGTGGAATTGCACGAACTCACGGTGAAAGTGGCTTCCATCGAGCAAGTGACCGGTGTAGCGGAAGCCATCAAGACCGTGCTGGAGCGCAACCACAAAAAGAAAGATTACCAGATTGATGTGCCGCTCGAAATGCTCCGGCGCGCGGAACGCACGAAACAGATTTTCAACATCGTCCTCGGCTCCATCGCGGCTATCTCGCTCATCGTCGGCGGCATTGGCATCATGAACATCATGCTCGCCAGCGTCACCGAACGGACGCGCGAAATCGGCATCCGCCGCGCCCTCGGTGCCCGGCGGCGCGACATCATCGTGCAATTCCTCGTCGAGACCGTGATGCTCTCCGGCATCGGCGGCATCATGGGCGTGCTGCTGGGCGTCACGATTCCCTTCATCGTCTCGCACTTTGCGGGCATGAAAACCATCATCACTTTTTGGTCGCCGCTGCTTGCATTCAGCATTTCTGCGCTGGTGGGAGTCGTGTTTGGCATCTACCCGGCCATCCGCGCCGCGAACATGGACCCGGTCGAAGCACTGCGGCACGAATAGTTTTTTTGCGGCGGGAGCGGTTGCAAAAAGTGCGACGGAAATTTTTGAACAGGCGGAGAGATATTTTTCAACCGACCGAAGTTTTTTCCATCGCCAACCTCAATCCACCTCCACGCCGGGAGTTTTCACACAGGCTCGTGATGTGTTAGGCCACATGGTCAATCTCATCTCGCTTTCTGGTTCTGTTTTTTACGACTACACGCTGAATCCACCACCCAAGAACGATGGACACAACTACCCAAAGGCAAATGACTCGCCCCATCGGGTATGTGTTAGGACCAACATACAATAATACCACGTCACCATAGACATCCCCCTTAATCCAATGCTTAACCCACTTGTAAATACTGAAGAAATAACCACTCGGAGAATCATCTCCCATCCAATAATTGAACGGAACAAAGCATCCGACAACAAATAATCCAATCGAAACTCCGAGCCACATCCAGCGATTGGTCTTATATTGGATACTTTTCATGACGTGCGAATGTGGCCTAACATTTGTATTGAGCGACACTTTTGTTGTTTAGCTGGTTCATTGTTGGCGACGTTAAATCCCGGTTTTGGTCATGTCCAGCAAGGAGTTTTTGAAAATCTTCAAGCAGGCATCAAACGACCGCGAGGTCTTGGACTGCGGCAGCCCTCTGCCGCTTTCGACTTCACCGACCTGCGGTTGAAAGAGCGGTTCCGATGCATCGGAACCGCAGTCCAAGACGCTGGCGCGTTCGCTTTGCCGCTAGTCATTACTCGCGATGGCTTTGAACTTTGGTGGCAAATCGGCCACGCAGCCGGGTAGCCAGCAAAATTCCCATCACCCCCACGCAGCCCCAGCCGAACCAGTCGCCGTGGCGGTTGTAGAATGTGGCGGCGGATTTTTGTCCGGCGGCAAGCAATGGAACTTTCACCGTGAGCGCGCCGTCGCCGTATTCGCTGCCGTGCGGGTCGCGAAAGATTTTTTCCACGCGGCCATGCGCGTTGATGGTGCAGGTCACGCCGTTGTTCGCGCAGCGGAGCAGGGGAACACCGTTCTCCACGCAGCGAAAAACTGAATTCGCCATGTGCTGCCATTGCTCGGAGCTGTCGCCGAACCAGCCGTCGTTGGTTAGGTTCACAAAAAAATCCAGATCATCCTGCGCCGCCCCGCGCGCGACGCCAGCGAAGGTATCCTCGAAACAAATGAGCGTGGCACAGCGAGCCGGAGCGCCGAGCACCTGCTCGGCACGTTCGATGGCGTTCGTATCAACGCGCCGAGCGGGTGCTCGGCGCTCCAGCGCAAACGTCACCGGTTTCTCGCCCTCCGTCCAACCGCCGACGATGGGCGTGAACCATTTCAGAAACGGCAGCCACTTCACGAGCGGAACGTATTCGCCGAAGATGACGAGCTTCTGTTTGTGATACGTCGCGGTGAGTTTGCCCTGCGGGTTCACGAGGTAGGCGGCGTTGAAAAAATTCGTCTCGGCGGGCGTGACGGTGGCATCTTCGCCGTTGAAGATGAGCCAGACGTGATGCCG
>JAYVQV010000439.1:0-4975 GCA_043776855.1 Limisphaerales bacterium
ACAGAAACCCCTCTGGACCCCCGGGGCTTCGGGCGGCGATCATGCCGCCAGTTGGCCTCAACCCGTCCTCCTCTTCACCAACCACCCCAAATGATTTTGTCCTGCTTTGCTATCTCCAAAAATGTCCTGCTTTGAAAACTACACGACAGTCACGGGGTTTCGACTTGAGCCGAGGCTTTTTTGGGCTAGTGTTCACCCGCCATGCCCGATAACACCGATCCGCTCGCCCAGGCCAACGCCGCAATTTCCGAACTCATCGCCGCCACACCGAAACGTCGCGGCACATTACTGGTCGTGGACGATGAAGAGGGGCCGCGCATGTCGTTGCGCGTGATTTTCAAGGACACGTTTGATCTGCTCATGGCCGAGGACGGCCCGACGGCCATCGAGCTCGCGCAGAAACATCACATTGACGTGGCCATTCTCGACATCCGCATGGCGGGCATGAGCGGCATCGAAGTTTTGGAGCGGCTGCGTTTCGTGCGTCCCGACATTGAGGCGATTATGATCACGGCGTTTGAGACGACGGATACGATCCGTCAGGCGCTGCGACTCCGCGCCTGCGACTACATCAATAAACCCTTCGACATCGCCACCATCCGCAACGCCGTGAACGCCGCGATGCAGCGCCGGATGCTCGAAAGCGAAATCCACACGAGCGCGGAAAAAGTCAGCGAGCTGCTCGGTGAATTGCAAAACCAGAAGGTCGAGGAGCAGATTGCCAAGACGCGTGGCGACATTTACGCGAGCATCATTCACGACATCAACGGCCCGCTCACCGTCGTCTCCGGCTTTGTCCAGTTGCTGAATAAAAAATTAAACCACTCCTCGCGGCTGGAGCTGGAGGATTTGGAATTCATCAAGGAGCGGATGCTCATCATCGAGCGGCAGGTGGGAAATTGCATCGAGATTTCACGGCGCTACCTCGGCTTTCTCCGGCAACAGGGTGGCGAGGCGGCCCCGACGGGCGTGCATCAACTGATGAACGACCTGGAACAACTTGTGCGCGTGCATCCGAGCATTCAGGAAAATGAATTTCGCGTGACACCGCCCGCCGCCGACATCGCGGTGAAAATTAACGGCACGGATGTCATCCAGATTTTGCTGAACCTGTCGGTGAACGCATTTCAGGCGTCGTCGCAGCCGCACCGCGTGGAAGTGGGCGCGGAAATTTTGCGCGCGCCGCTGAACCTGGCGGACTTCAAGGACGGCACGACGGACCGCTTTCTGAATGTCGAGAGCATGAACAACACGGCGCCGCTCGTGAAATTTTGGGTGCGCGACAATGGCCCCGGAATTCCCGCCGAAGTGCTGCCGAAAATTTTTCAGCCCTACTTCACGACCAAAGGCCCGCGTCAGGGAACCGGCCTCGGCCTCAACATCATTCAGCGGCTCATCAAGGAAGCCAACGGCGCGCTGCAATGCCACACGCAACCCGGCGCGGGCACGACGTTCACGGTGTATCTCCCGGCGGCGGAGCTGGAAAAATAAAATTGATTTTATCCGCCGCCGACGTTTTTGCGTCCGTCGGCTGTTCGCTTTTGGGAAACTTCATCGCAAACGGGACAGGCTTGTATGGGGTCAATTTGAAATCGGAGCGCCGAGCATTGCTCGGCAAGAGGCGGAAACCTTTGCCCTTCGAGCCGAGCAATGCTCGGCGCTCCGCTAACTGTCCCACTACGGCCAGCGGCTTTTTCAGAAGTCTCAATTCATTTTAGCCGGAACCACGCCGTTAAAAATGGGGAGCACAGCCGCCCCGGCTGTCGTTCGGCGCGCCCTCGCGCCGAACCCGAACGCACGAAGGCCAACCGAATGTTGGTTGGTTATCGTCCGCCCGGGCGGGCCGCGCGGCGCGACCCGCTGCGCCCGAGGCGGGCGCGCTCCCCAATTCACTGGCATGGATTCATTTTAGCGCCCGCCGGTTTGGCCGATAACTAGCTGTATTCTTTGCGTCTGTCCGCATGATCAAGCTAGTTGTCATCTCGAAAAATGCCGCCGCCGCTCCGCTGCAACTTGGCGAAGGCTGGGCGACCATCGGTCGCGCCGACGGCAACACCCTCCAAATCGTCGAGCCATCCATCTCCGGGCGGCATTGCGAAGTGCGGGCGCACGGCGAGCAGTTGCTCGTGCGCGATTTGCTCTCGACCAACGGCACCTTCGCGAACGGCAAAAAAGTTACCGAGGCCACGCTGAATGTCGGCGAATCGCTGCGGCTCGGCGATGTGGAATTGCGGCTGGAAATCTCCGCGCCGTCCGGCGGCACGTCGTTCATCAGTAAAATGCTGATGACCAGTTCGTCGGTTTCGTCCGCGCCAAAGCCAGCACCGGCTAAAAATATTTCCGAAGAAAAAAATTCCGCGCCGCAAGATTCCTTTGGCGCGTCCAAAAAATTTCAAGTTCTCTTCGTGGACGACAGCCTGGCGTTCCTCGAAAATTTCGGCGGCGTCTGCACCGAGCTGGCGAACAAAACGTGGGACGTCCTCACCGCTACTTCCGCCGATGCCGCGCTCGCCACGCTGAAGGTGCAGGCCGTGGACCTCATCGTGCTCGACATCGGGATGCCCATGCTCGACGGCCTGCAGTTGCTCGCCATCATTGCGCGGCGCTACCCCGGCCTCAAGATTGCCGTGATGACCGGCAAGGCCACCGCCGCCAATCGCACCGATGCGCTGGCGAATGGCGCGGATTTATTTTTGGAAAAACCGCTGACGGGCGATGGAATGAAATCCGTTTTCAATATGCTGAACGATTTGGTTTCGTGGTCGGCGCTGGAAGGTTTCACCGGCGCCGTGCGGAATGTCGGCCTGCAAGAAGTCGTGCAGATGGAATGTAACGGACGCCATTCCTCCATCCTGGAAATCCGCAATCCAGAATTGCGCGGGCAGATTTTCATCGAGGCCGGTGTCATCACGCACGCCGCCGTGGGCGAACTGACGGGCGAACAGGCGTTTTACAAATTGATGTCGCTGCGCGGCGGGCAATTCCATGTGCTGCCGTTCAAGTCGCCGCCGCAGCGGACGATTGAGGCGCGCTGGGAATTTTTGCTGATGGATGCCGCCCGCGCCACGGATGAAGAGACGGCGTTGGTGAAAAAAATTTCCGCGCCGCCGCCGATGATCAATGCGTTTGTTTCGGCGCACGGTGAGGACATCATCGAAGTCGCGCATTGAACTGCGGCGCGACGGCTGGAATAATTCCGCCATGCTCAAGCGAGTCCGTTCAAAAAAAATCACGGCGCGCGGTGGCCGCTTCGCCATCGTCGCCTCCAAATATAATTCCCGCTACGTGGACGCCATGCTGCGCGCCGCCAAGACGGAAATCCTTCGCGCGGGCGGCACGGTGGAAATCATCCGCGTGCCGGGCGCCTACGAAATTCCCGTCGTCGCCGCGCGGCTCGCTCACGCTTCACGCCTCACTTATCACTCGTCACCGTTCGCCGCCATCATCTGTCTCGGCGTGATTTTGCGCGGTGCCACCACGCACGCGCAGCACATCGGCGAGGCCGTGAGCAACGCGCTCGCGCAAATCCAGGTCACCCACGAAGTCCCCATCATCCACGAAGTCCTCCTGCTGGAAAACGAATCGCAGGCGAAGGAGCGTTGCTTGAGCAAAACTCACAATCGCGGAATGGAGGCCGCGCAGACCGCGTTGGAAATGGCGCGCGTCATGGCGAACCTGCCAACGACGGATGATGACATTCCGTTTTAATTCCAACGCCACGGTTGAAATTTATTAACCACAGATGGGCACGGATAAACACGGATTCAAAAAACGAACCTGAACCATGAAAGTGTCGAGCCGAGTCATCATCCGACCGTTGCAGCCGGACGACGGCGGTGAATTTATTGCAGCAGTCCGGCGCAGCCGGAAGCTGCATGGCGCATGGATTCAGCCCAAGGCGACGAACAAAAAAGATTTTTCAAAATACCTGTCCCGGTTTTCTTCGGATCGTCATTGCGGATTTTTGGTCGTCCATCGGACGACGCAGAAAATCATCGGCGTCATCAACATCAATGAAATCATCCGGGGCGCGTTTCAGAACGGGGCGCTCGGCTACTACGCATTTGCGCCGCACGCGGGCAAGGGCCTCATGCGCGATGGCCTGGCGCTGGTCGTGAAACACGCGTTTGACAAGCTCAAGCTGCACCGGCTGGAAGCGAACGTCCAGCCCGGCAATCATGCGTCCATCGCGCTCGTAAAAAAATGCGGTTTCGTCTGCGAAGGGCTGGCACGGCGTTTATTGAAAGTTCGTGGTCGCTGGCAAGATCACGAGCGCTGGGCGTTGCTGGCAACAAAATGAATTTTTATCCGTGTCCATCCGTGGTTAAAAAATGAAAAAAATTTCAGTCATTGATTCGCACACCGGCGGCGAGCCGACGCGCGTGGTCATCGCGGGCGGGCCGGATTTGGGCGGCGGCACGGTGGCCGAACAGTTGAAAATTTTTCGCGAGCAGCATGACAAATTCCGTTCCGCCGTGGTCAACGAACCGCGCGGTTCGGATGTGCTGGTCGGCGCGCTGCTCGTTCCGCCAGCGGACAAGTCGTGCGTCTGCGGCGTGATTTTCTTCAACAACGTCGGCTGCCTTGCGATGTGCGGCCACGGCACGATTGGTCTCGTTGTCACGCTCGCGCATCTTGGAAAAATCAAGCCGGGCGAACACAAGATTGAAACGTGCGTCGGCGTCGTCACCGCCACGCTGCACACCAACGGTGAAGTTTCCGTCGCCAATGTGCCGAGCTTTCGCAAAGTGAAAGCGGCTACGATTGACGTTCCCGGCGTCGGCAAAATCACCGGCGACGTCGCGTGGGGCGGCAACTGGTTTTTTCTCGTCAGCGAACACGGACGCGAACTCACGCTTGCAAATGTCGAGTCGCTCACGGATTTTTCGTGGCGCATCCGGCAGGCGGTGAACGCGCAAGGATTTCCCGAAGTGGATCACGTCGAGCTGTTCGGCCCGCCGGGTAGTGGCACAGG
>JAYVQV010000440.1:0-4970 GCA_043776855.1 Limisphaerales bacterium
GTGTTGCCCGCGACCGCGACCGCTGCCGATGCGCTGAAGCACCAGCCCGCCGGAATTTTTCTCTCGAACGGCCCCGGCGATCCGGCCGCGCTGAATTACATCGTGCGCGAAGTGAAGACGCTGCTCGACTCCGGCATTCCGATTTTTGGAATTTGCCTCGGCCACCAGATTCTCGGCCAGGCGTTCGGCGGGAAAACTTTCAAACTGAAATTCGGCCATCGCGGCGGCAACCAGCCGGTGAAAGATTTGGAATCCGGCGCGGTCGAAATCACCTCGCAAAATCACGGCTTCGCGGTGGACGCGAAAAGTTTGCCGTCCGATGTCGCCGTGCATCGCATCAACCTAAACGACCAGACCGTCGAAGGTTTGCGGCACAAGACCAAGCCCGTGTTCTGCGTGCAGTATCACCCCGAAGCCGCGCCCGGGCCGCACGACTCCACGCCGCTGTTCGCCGAGTTCCGCGCGCTGGTGGAAAAGCGCGGGTGAACATTCATGCGACAGATTTCCGTTTGACTTGAAGCCGGTCGCACTCATAATTCAACCCATTAATCTATGGCGAAACTTGTTATCCTGAACCAGGGCATGGCTGGCCGCACGTTCGAGCTGGAAATCGAACGCACGACCGTTGGCCGCGTGGAGGATAACACCTTTCAGATTGCCGACGCCTCCGTCTCCAGCCATCACGCCGAAATTCTCCTGCGCGGCAGCGACATCGTCATCCGCGACCTGAACTCGACCAACGGCACGTTCGTCAACGGCGAAAAAATTTCCGAAATCACGCTTAAGTCCGGCCAGACCCTGCGCTTCGGTCAAGTCGAGCTGAAGATTGACGACGGCCAGCCCGCGTCCGCCCCGGCTCCGGTTTCCGCCGCGCCCGCTCCTGCTGCGGCTGCGCCGAAGAAACAATCTGAAGGCGCCACGATGGTCATGTCGCGCGGCGTCAGCCTGACCGACCTCGAACAAGGCGGCACGCGTCCGCCGGGATTCGACACCAACACGGTTTTCTCCAAGAAGAAAAACAAGGTCAACACCTACTTCATCATCGGCGGCATCGTCGTGGCCGTCATCATTGTGGTTCTCATCGTCATCGCCCTCAAGGCGGCGAGCGGCGGCAGCCAGCCGTAACCCCTCGCGGTCATGCAGCCGCGCCTTTCCCCAAAACGCAACGCAGCGATGACGCTGTTTGAAGTGGGGATTGTCGTGGCGGTGGTCATGGTTTTAGCAATTTTGCTTTTACCCGCTTTGGCAAACGCCCGTCGCAAATCCTCTAAAATTCGCTGTGTAAACAATCTCAAACAAATCGGCCTCGCCTATAAAATTTGGGAAACCGACAATGGCGACATTTTTCCGATGGGAATTTCTGCCACCAACGGCGGTTCAATGGAAATGGTGGCAAAGGGAAACGTCGTTCAAACTTTTTTGGTGATGTCGAACGAGTTGGGCACACCGAAGATTTTATTTTGTCCGTCTGATGCCGGGCGAAGTTGGGCAAATACTTTTTCCGGGTTGTCCGCCCGCAACATCAGCTATTTCGTCGGCGCGGATGCGACAAACGATTTGAACGATTTGAACCCGATCATTTCCGGCGATTGCAATTTTGAACTCGGCGGCAAGCCAATCGGGGCGGGATTGAATTCATTCTGGACGAACGATCCCGTGACTTGGTCGCCGACCACGCGCCACATGAAATCCGGCAACATCGGCCTCGCGGACGGTAGTGTGCAATCCACCACCGCTTCAAGCCTGCGAAATTATTTTCAGCAAACCGGCCTCGCCACCAACCGGTTCGCGGTTCCGTGAAATAAATTTTCCACGCGTGCCACGCATCGCAGCCACCGAAAATCATGTCCGTGAATGCACGACAAAACAAACGCCCGCCGGAGTTTTCTCCAGCGGGCGTTTTGAATTTCTCCGCTCCCTCCGTTCCCTCCTGTTCAAAAAATCAAATCGTCTGGCTCAAATAGCCGCCGTCCACGCGGATGTCCGTGCCCGTGACAAACGAACTCGCCGTGTGTGACGCAAGGAAAACGCACGCGCCGACCAGTTCCTTGGATTCACCAAAGCGATTCATCGGCGTGTGACCCCAGATCGCCTTCGTGCGTGCCGTGGGTGAACCGTCGTCGTTGAAAAGCAGTTTGCGATTTTGTTCCGCCGGAAAAAATCCGGGCGTGATGGTGTTCACGCGCACGCCTTTCGTGGCCCACTCGCGCGCGAGGAATTGCGAGAGGTTTAGCACCGCCGCCTTCGCCGCCGAATAGCTCATCACGCGCGACAGCGGCAGATGTGCCGACACGCTCGCGATGTTGATGATGCTGCCCTTGCCGCGCTGGCACATCCCCGGACCGAATTCCTGGCACGGCAGAAACGCGCCGCCAATGTAGTTCAAATCCAGATTCGCGTTGAGCGCCTCCAGCGAAATGTTTTCAAACGGATTTTCCGCCGTGACCGTGACCTTCGGATCATTGCCGCCAGCGGCGTTCACAAGAATCGTCGGCGCACCGAGCGCGGCTTCAATTTTTTTATGCGCGTCCGCCAGGCGCGCGCGCGTGCTGGCATCGCAGGTGAAAAACGCCGCGTTGCCGCCGGCATCTTTGATGGCTTTGACGCGCGCGTTGCCGCGTTCTTCATTGCGGCCAAGCACGGCGACCTTCGCGCCCGCCGCCGCAAGACCGTCCGCCAACGCGCCGCCGAGGACACCCGTCGCGCCGATGACGACCGCCACTTCGCCTTTGAGTGAAAAAATTTCCGTTGTATTCATTTTTTATGGAGCGCGGACGGCTCGCCCGCCGGTTGTGTTTGTTTTGGAACGCGCGGACGAGCCGTCCGCGCTCCGTTGATTTTACCGCTGCACCCGCGCGCCGCCGCCGCCGATGGTTTTTTCCACTTCCTTGCGCGTCGCCATGCTCGTGTCGCCAGGCGTGGTCGAGGCCAATGCGCCGTGGGCGGCACCGTATTCAACCGCCTTCTGCGCGTCATTGAATTCCATAAAACCGAATTGCACACCGGACGCGAAGCTGTCGCCGCCGCCGACGCGGTCGAGGATTTCGAGGCCGGGATACTGCTTGCTCTCGTGGAATTTGCCGTCGTGCCAGAGGATCGCGCTCCAATCATTCTTCGTCGCCGTGATGACGTGGCGCAACGTGGTCGCAGCGACTTTGAAGTTCGGGAATTCTTTCACGGCCGTTTCAATCATTGCCTTGAAAGCATCCGTTTCGATATGACCGAGCGTTTCCTGCCCTTTGACCGCAAAGCCGAGCGACGCGGTGAAGTCTTCTTCGTTGCCGATCATCACGTCCACATACTTCGCGATTTCGCGATTCACTTCCTGCGCCTTCTTCAGGCCACCGATGGTTTTCCAGAGCGACGGACGATAATTCAAATCGTAGCTGACAATCGTGCCGTGTTTCTTCGCGGCTTTAACGGCCTCGACCGTCAATTCAGCCGTGGAAGCGGAGAGCGCCGCGTAGATGCCGCCGGTGTGAAACCAGCGCACGCCGACCTTGCCAAAAATGTGATCCCAATCAATATCGCCGGGCTTGAGTTGCGAGGCAGCGGTGTTGCCGCGATCAGGATTGCCAACCGCGCCGCGAATGCCGAAGCCGCGTTCGGTAAAATTCAAACCGTTGCGAACGGTGCGGCCGATGCCGTCGTCTTCGCGCCACTGGATGAAGTCCGTGCCGACGCCGCCCTGCATGATGAAGTCCTCGACGAGGTGGCCGATTTCGTTGTCCACGAACGCAGTGACGACCGCCGTTTTGTAGCCGAAACATTTGCGCAAACCGCGCGAGGTGTTGTATTCGCCGCCGCCTTCCCAGACTTGGAAATTGCGGGCGGTGCGGATGCGGCCCTCGCCGGGGTCAAGCCGCAGCATGACTTCGCCGAGCGAGATTTGGTCGTAGGTGCAGGATTTTTTGTCGCGTAATTGAATGGCCATAAAATTTGAATTGCCATTCTAGCCAACCGCGCGGCGGACGCCATTGATTTCAGTTTGGATAAAGGTTCAATCTGTTTGAATTCACGGCACAGGAAAACTCGTTGTGTCGCGCGAAGGTCGCGAAAAAAGCCGAAGGAAAGGCCTTTTCCCTTCGCCTGCTTCGCAGACTTCGCGCGACACTGCCGGTGAACTTTACGCGCTGCCTTCCGCCTGCTACCTTGCGCTCGCGCATGAAAACAAAAATTTACCAAGACCCCGTGGTCGCCGCCTATCTGCCCGGCGTGGATCGCACGCTGCTGCGCGAAAATTTGAAGCTTACCTTTGAGCAACGCGCGCGAAAACATCAAAGTGTTTTGGAAATGGCCATGGAACTTCGTCGCGCCGGAAAACTGGCGAGGCAAGCACTCACCCGATGATTGCCGATCTTGCTCAAATCATTCCGCCATTGGTCGGGGCGGACATTGATTTCATTTTGATTGGGGGGAAGGCGGCCATCCTTCACGGTTCAGCACGGGTCACATATGATACGGACATCGTTTATGATCGAAGCAAAATTAATCTCGAACGCATCGCAAAATTTCTGAAACCGCATGAACCCTATCTGCGCGGTGCGCCGCTGGGACTGCCTTTCACGCTCGACGTGCCGACGCTGCGCAATGGCTTGAACTTCACGCTGACGACGAAGCTCGGCGATCTGGATTTGCTCGGTGAAGTGGTCGGTGGCGGCAGTTACAAAGAATTGCTGCCGCATACGTTTTTTGTCGAAGCGTTCGGCATGAAATTCCGCTGCGTGGATTTGCCCACGCTCATCAAGCTCAAGCGCGCCGCCGGCCGCCCCAAAGATTTGGAAGTGCTCGCCGAACTCCAGGCACTGCTCGAAGAAGGTGCAAAATAATCTACCTCACGCAAAGGCCGCAAGGGTCGCAAAGGAATTCACTGCAAAAACCTTTGCGGCCTTCGCATGAAATTTCCAACTGAAAAACAAAACCGCCGCATCAGAATTTCCGATGCGGCGGGTGATTTTGTTTTCTGAAAT
>JAYVQV010000441.1:0-19349 GCA_043776855.1 Limisphaerales bacterium
GGGGGTTGGGGGGGGGGTTGGGGGGCCAAGCGCATTTCAAAATAATTCCATCTCTCGCGTGCCGCCACCGCTGCCCCCTCACCCTAACCCTCTCCCCCAAGGGGGAGAGGGAGAAAACGCCGTGCCGCCCGCCACTACTTCAATTGCTGCCTCAAAATTTCCGGCTCGCTTGTCGGCGACTGGCAGGCCTGGCCGGTGCAGACGAACGCGGTGGCTTCATTTTTCGCGCTCAAAGTTTTGGCAAACGGCTCGACGGCGCCGGCGTTCCCCAAAATAATTTTGTTCGGCGCATAAACCGAGTGCGCGGCGCGGAGCAGTTCGTGGAAATTTGTGGAATCCGTGTTTCCCGCGATCACGACCCGGCGCGGTTCATCCAGCCAGAAATCCAGCGCCTGCAACATGGCGGCGTGCGCGCCGGGCTGCGACTGCAATCGCGCCGCCGCGAGTTGCAGCGTGGCCTCGGCCGGCGTCTTGAAATCGTCGCGACCGGTGATGGCCGCGAGCTTCAGCAGCGCCAGGGTGGCGACGGAATTGCCGCTCGGCTCCGCGCCATCGTAATCGTCCTTCACGCGCAAAATTAAATCCGTGCGGTCTGCCGGGCTTTGCCAGAAGCCGCCGTTCGCGTGGTCGTAAAATTTTCCAATCATCGCGGTGGCGAGTTCGCCGGCAAAATCCAGATGCGCCGGATTCAGCGTGGCTTCGTAAAGATGAATCACTCCATCGAGCAGGAATGCGTAGCCTTCCAGCAATTGCACGCCATCGCGCTCGCCATCGCGCCAGCGGTGAAACAAGGTAGCGGCAGGCATCTTGCCTGCCGTAGAGGGCGGCATCTTGCCGCCCGGAATGGCGTCCGTATCCACGGCATCTTCTAAATTTTCAACGGCGCTCTGGTTGCCAGCGTTTTTTCCGCCGGGCTGGAAGCCCGGCTCTACGGCAGGCAGGATGCCTGCCGCTACCCAAAGTTTTTCGCGGATGAACTGCAAATTTTTCTCCGCCGCCGCCAAGTATTTTTCTTCGCCGAGAACAGCCGCTGCCCGCGCAAACGCACCGAGCATAAGTCCGTTCCACGAGGCGAGAATCTTGTCGTCGAGATGCGGGCGGATGCGGTGAGCGCGCACGGCGAGCATTTTTTCTTTCGCAGAGGCGAGGAGGGCGGCGTCGGATGGAGCGCCGAGCACCGGCTCGGCAAGTTGCGATCTTTCTCTCACCTCAACGCGCCGAGCGGGTGCTCGGCGCTCCAACGGCTGCACGATGCTCAACACATTCAATCCCGGCAACGGATTCGGATGGCTGTGATCCACGAAGTTTCCTTCCTTGGTAATGCCGAAAAAATTTGCCGCGACAATAAATTCTTCCGGCGTCAGCAGCTTGGAAAGTTCGTCGTGCGTCCAGCAATAGAATTTTCCCTCCTGACCTTCGCTGTCGGCGTCTTCGGCGGAAAAAAAACCACCCCCCGGATGCGTCATGTCGCGCAGGACGTAATCCAAAATGTCACGGACGACGGCGGCGTGAGGCGTGACGAGTGACGAGTGATGCGTGATCAAATGCGCGTCCAGATACAACTGCACCAACTGCGCGTTGTCGTAGAGCATTTTTTCAAAATGCGGGACGAGCCATTGCGCGTCCACGGCGTAACGCGCGAAACCGCCGCCGAGTTGATCGTGAATTCCGCCATCGGCCATCTTTTGGCACGTCTGCAAAACCATTTGCTCCGCCGCATCGTCGCCAAAACGTTTCGCGGCGCGCAGCACGAGCGATGGAATGGACGGCTGCGGAAATTTGGGCGCGCCGCCAAAGCCGCCGTTCGCAGGGTCGTAGGCGGCCTTGAATTGCGCGGCGGCGTGGCGCAACACTTCGGGCGTGAGCGGCAAATTTTCCTTGGCATCGCGCGCGGTGATGAGTTCCAGGCGTGCGTGAAGTTCATCCGCGCTCGCGGCGATTTCCATTTTCCGTTCCGCCCACAGCTGGGAAATCTGCTGGAGCAGTTGCAGGAAACTCGGTCGCCCGTGGCGCGCGTCCGGCGGAAAATAAGTGCCGCCAAAAAACGGTTTCAAGTCGGGCGTGAGAAAAACGCTCATCGGCCAGCCGCCGCTGCCGGTCGTGGACTGCACGAAGGTCATGTAAATCTTGTCCACATCCGGCCGCTCCTCGCGGTCTACCTTGATGCTGACGAAATGTTCACGGAGATACGCGCCGACTTTTTCATCCTCAAAACTTTCGCGCTCCATGACGTGACACCAGTGGCACGTCGAGTAGCCGATGCTCAAGAAAACCGGTTTGTTTTCCGCGCGGGCCTTGGCGAACGCCTCGTCATTCCACGCGAACCAGTCCACGGGATTGTGCGCGTGCTGGAGCAGGTAGGGGGATTTTTCCGGCGCGAGGCGGTTGGTATGTTTGAAATTCATGGCGGGAAACTTAAAGCATCGCGCGGCGGGAGGCAAAGGATGCAAAGTGGGAATTTATTTTGCGGCTGGCGCGTGGCGGTGGGTGGAACAGGCCTCCGGCCTGTTGTTTTCGGCATCCTGCCGAAAACCGGCGGGACGGATGGCCGCACACGTTCGTGCCCAACATTTCCAAATCAGCCGTCACTCCGAAATTCGGCAGGATGCCGAATTTTACAGGCCGGAGGCCTGTGCCACCCCATTCGTTTCCGCCGGACTAAAAATGAAATCGTCTCACCTCGGCATCTCGGCTAGGCTGGCGGTGTGTTGTGGAAAAAAACATGGCAACCGGAAATCGTGCTGATGCTGATGGGCGGCCTGGTGCTGGCGTTTTTTTCTGCGGGCGTGCTGGCGCAGTTGCTCCAGCATTTTGATGTCGCGGGATTTCGCAAGTCGGGCGACGCGGGCAACGTGCTGCTGATGACGTTGAGCTTTCACGGCGCGGCGATTCTGGTGGCGGTTTTATTTCTGAAGCTGCACGACATCCGCTGGCGCGACGCGCTCGGGCTGGGAGATGGGAAATGGAAAACGCACCTGCTCGTCATCGTCATCCTGCTGCTGGCGGTGACGCCGGTGATGATTGATTTGAAAATGATTTCCGAAATCCTGCTGGAAAAAATAGGGCGACCGGTGGAAGACCAACTGGCGGTAAAAATGTTTTCCGATGTGAATTCCTTTGGGCTGCGGGTGTATCTCGGAATTTTCGCGGTGGTGATCGCGCCGGTGGCGGAGGAATTTATTTTTCGCGGCCTGATTTTTTCCGGCCTGAAAAAGCTGGGCTGGCCGAAGTGCGGCTGGCTGCTGGCAAGTTTGTTGTTCGCGGCGATCCATGGCAGCGCGCCGATTTTTCTGCCGCTGTTCGTGTTTGCGCTGGTGCTGACGTGGCTTTATGAAAAGACCGAGGGCCTGCTCGCGCCGGTGCTGGCGCACAGCGCGTTCAACGCGGCGAACCTGGTGCTGCTGCTCACGGTGAAGGCATGAAGACGATCCTGAAAAAAAATTTCCTCACGCAAAGGGCGCGAAGGACGCAAAGGTTTTTGTTTTCTTTGCGGCCTTGGCGGTCTTGGCGTGAGGCGCAGAAATTTGAAGCACGGTGGTGGAATAATTTGCAATGGGAGCGCCGAGCATTGCTCGGCCAGAGGAAGCCTTGCCGGTCATTCCAGCCGAGCGATGCTCGGCGCTCCAATCGTTCGCGCAAACTATACCACTACAAGAAACACACAGGCTGGAAGCCGGTGCCACTACGGCATGAATGAATTTGAACTCATCGCAAAGTTGACGAAGTCGCTGCCGACGAATGGAAGCGTCGTGGCCGGCGCGGGCGATGACTGCGCGGTGCTGGATTTGGGCGTGCCGGACAAATTGATTTTGTTCAAGACGGACGCGGTGGTGGAGGGTTTTCATTTCACGCGCGAAACGCCGCCGGAAAAAATCGGGCGCAAGGCGCTGGCGCGTTGCTTGAGCGACATCGCGGCGATGGCGGGCACGCCGGTGGCGGCGCTGGTGACGCTGGCGTTGCCGAAAGATTTTGATGCGGAGTTTGTCGCAAAAATTTATGACGGGCTGAACGCGCTGGCGAAGGAACACGGCGTGGCGGTGGTGGGCGGCGAGACGACGACGAGTCCCGGCGGCGATGATTGCGTGGCGGAGCGCCGGTCTCCGACCCGGCTCGTTGCCGGACGACCGCAGGAACACGCCGGGTCGGAGACCGGCGCTCCGGCGGCGGGCGCGTTGTTAATTTCCATCTCGCTGCTCGGCACGGTGGCGCGCGGGAAACAAATTTTGCGGAGCGGCGCGAAAGTTGGTGACGCGATTTTTGTGACGGGCGAACTCGGCGGCTCGCTTGACGGCAAGCATCTGGAATTTGAGCCACGGCTCGAAGAAGCGCGCTGGCTGGCGGAACATTTTCGGATTCACGCACTGATGGATTTGAGCGACGGACTGGCGGGCGACTTGGGACATATTTTGAAGGCGAGCGGCGTGGGCGCGGCGCTTTTGAAACCGGCGTTGCCGGTTTCGCGCGCGGCGAAACTGCGGGCGAAGGCGGGCGACGCGGCGAAGCCGGCGTTGCTGGCGGCGCTGACGGACGGCGAGGATTTTGAACTGCTCTTCACCGTGGCGGCGAAGGATGCGGTGAAACTGCTGGACGCGTGGAAGAAAAAATTTCCGGCGGTGAAGTTGAGCTGCATCGGAAAAATCATCGCGGGCGAGGGCATCGAGCTGCGCGATAAGAATGGGGCGCAGAAATTAAACGCACGAGGATATGTGCATTTCAGTTGAACCATTCACCCCTCACCCCGGCCCTCTCCCCTCCGAGGGGAGAGGGAGAAGACGGTGGGCCGTGGAATTTATTTAATCGCATGGCTGAACTTATCTCCAATAGTCCGGCGGAGACCGAAGCGCTCGGTGAAAAGTTCGGGCGCGCGGCGGCGCGCGGAACGGTCATCGCGTTGAGCGGCGACTTGGGCGCGGGCAAGACGCAGTTCGTGCGCGGACTGGCGCGAGGACTGGGCTGCGTGGGGCGGGTGCATTCGCCGACGTTCACGCTGGTGAATGAATACGGCGGCGGTCGGCTGAAATTATTTCATCTGGATTTATACCGGCTCGAAACGGCGGAGCAAATCTTCGGTGCGGGCATTGAGGAGTATTTGCAGCCGGAGGGCGTGAGCGTGGTGGAGTGGGCGGAGCGAATCAAAGCTGAAAGTAGAAAGCAGAAAGCGGAAACAAAAATGATTGAAGTGCAGATTCAAATTTTGAGCGAGACGGAGCGGAGAATTATTTATGACGACGTTTTATGATTTTGCTCGCGCTTGAATTTTCTTCGGACCGGCGGAGCGTGGCGCTGGCGCGTGATGGCGTGGTGCTGGCGGAGGCGGTGCAGCAGACGGAGTCGCGCGCGACGGATGCGCTGGGGATGATTGAAAAAGTTTTGGCGCAGGCAAAAGTTTCGCGGGAAGAAATCGAAGTGATCGCGGTGGGGCTGGGGCCGGGGAGCTACACGGGCATCCGCGCGGCGATTGCGGTGGCACAGGGCTGGCAACTCGCGCGCGGCGTGAAGCTGCTCGGCGTGGGCAGCGTGGAGGTGCTCGCGGCGCAGGCGCAGGCGGAGAAAATTTTCGGGCGCGTGAACGTGGCGGTGGACGCGCAGCGCGGTGAGTTTTATCTTGGAACTTGGATGATTTCCGCCGATGGACGGGTGGAGCTTGTGCCGTTGAGAATTGTCCCGGCGGCGGAAATTGAGGCGCTGAAAATCGCGGGGGAAATTTGCGCGGGGCCGGAGCGGTCGGGACTTTTCCCGACGGCGGCGGTGGTGGCGCGGCTGGCCGGCGGGCGGAAAGATTTCGTTTCGGGCGAACAGTTGCAGCCGGTTTATTTGCGGGTATCGGCTTTCGTGAAAGCACCAGCGGCGCGACGGATCTGATTTTAGGCAGACACGGCAGACACAATTCAAGACGGCGGTATTGTATTGTAGAAAACCTCAAATAATGGACATTATCTTGTATTGGCACAGTAAATGGTATTTTGAGCGGGCTTGAAGTGAACTTTTTCAGTCATGCGAATTAAGATTAAACCATGCGGCGCTCGGTGGGCGTTGAAACGTTCGGCGGCCAATGCGGCGGCGCGGACGAGGCGTCAGCATGGCCGGGGCGGATTCACCTTGGTCGAGGTGGTTATTTCTGCCGGGATACTGGCCATCATGATGTTGTCTGTTTACGCGGCGTTCAATTCCGGTTTTGGCAGCATTGCCGTCACGCGGGAGGAGATGCGCGCCACCCAGATCATGACGCAGAAGCTGGAGGCCATGCGGCTGTTGACTTGGAGCCAGATGTCCAACGCCCCAACCGCTTTTCAAGAATACTACAATCCGCAAGGCGCGGCGAACGGCACGGGGGGGACGGTCTATTACGCAACGCTCTCGACCACTGACCAAGCCACCAATATTCCCAATTCAGTCGCCTACCAGGCCAGCCTGCACCTGATCACGGTGCAGGTGACTTGGACGAACAACTTCAACGGCGGGACGCCGATCGGCCATGTCCGGCAGATGCAGACGCTGACCGCAAACAACGGGCTGCAAAAATACATCTTCGGCCTGAACCCATGAACCCGACGACTAACCATTCAAAATGCCGCCGTCGGGCCGCCGGTTTTACCATGGTGGAAATGATGGTGGCGATTGGCCTGACCGCTGTTCTGCTGAGTTCACTGATGGGGCTTTATGTGAGCGGGCTGTTAAGTTTTGCGGCCATGGGGAACTACCAGAATCTGGAGGTAAAGAGCTATTACGCGCTGGACACCTTGAGCCGGGAAATCCGCAATTCCAATCTGGTCATCGGTTATGTCACCAACCAGTCACTGACGCTTTCAAATTCCTACGCGCGGAACGGGGCGGGGCAGATCAACATCATCACTTACGACTCAACTGCCCAGATAGTGACGTTGCAGCGCACGGGTCAGCCGACCATGACTAATCTCACGGGCTGTGACGCCTGGAGCTTCGCGCTTTACACGCGGGCGCCCGACACCAATTCTTTTTCCACGAACATCGTGTTCACGGTTGCGACCAACGCCTCGGCCTGTAAGCTGATCCAACTGTCTTGGAAATGCTCCCGCACCATCCTCGGTTCCAAGCTCAACACCGAAAGTGTGCAGACGGCCCAGATTGTCCTGCGCAACAAAACGTCACAATAACCGGATAACTCCATGAAAACGCAACCCATCCATAAATCATCCGACCAAGGCAGCGCCTTGGTGATCACGCTGGTGCTGGGGGTCATCCTGCTGGTGATTGTGGGCAGCTATCTCCATCTGCTCGGCACCCAAAAAAACTTGGTGCTGCGGTCAGAAAGCTGGAACGCCTCGCTGACCATGGCCGAGGCGGGCGCGGAGGAGGCGTTGGCGCAGCTTAACTCCGGGGCCACCAATCTTTCCGCCAACGGTTGGGGCGGGGCTGGCAGCGTTTTTGGCCCGGTGGCGCGCCAACTGGAAGGCGGGAGCTACAGCGTGATCATTTCCAATTCGAGCGCGACCAAGCCGGTCATCTACGCCACCGGTTTTACCACCGTGCCGGTTTCGGGCGACAGCGTTTCTCGCAAAGTCAAACTCGACGTATTGAGGCAGGTTCTTTCCAATGTCCCGCTGGGTGTCAAAAAGAATATTAATATGAACGGTAATGGCGTGGCAGTGGACAGCTATGATTCAAAAAATCCGCTCTTAAGCACAGGCGGTTTGTTTGACCCGAACAAGACCTCCACGAATGGCAATGTTGCCAGCATGGGCGGCGTGGTGAACATTGGCCAGCACACTATTAACGGCAGCCTCTATCTGGGGTCTAATGCGACCTTTTCAGGTAGTAAAAACAATATCACCGGCTCGATTTATACCGATGCCAATGTGGATTTTCCTAATGTAACGCTGCCCAATGTGACTTGGCAGACCGCCCCCCTGTCGCTTGGCATCCACTCTTTTACGAACAGCGGTTACTACACCGTGTCCGATCAATTTCCCGTCGTAGTGCAACCCGGGGTGACCGTGACGCTGAACGTCGTGACCGCCGTCACTTACTCCCCCGCCAGCGTCCAGATCGCCGGCGGCGCCACCAATTCCGGCACGGCAAACATTTACCTGAACGGCCCCCCCAGTTTGACGATTGCCGGCAATACCGCGGTGGATGCCAGCAACCGTCCGGAAAATCTCCGCTATTATGGCATGCCTTCGTTGACCAGCATCACGTTCAGTGGCAACTCGACATTTGTGGGTGTCATCTATGCCCCGGGAGCCGATGTGACGCTGAATGGCGGCGGCAACAACAACGGTCTAGTTGGTTCGTTAATCGCCAACTCGATCACCATGAATGGCCACTATGCAATTCACTACGACGAATCTCTGGCCACCAACGGCGTGGCGATTTTTGTCATCCAATCTTGGCAGGAGCTTTGAGTGGTGATTTACTGCCCCACCTTTGCCTGAACAGAGGTTGGGCGCTGGTTCAAGGCTTCAATTGGAGACAGCTTCTGTCCCGTTCCTGGCCGTGGCCAGGTGACTTGTCAAACAAACGGGTTTGGTATGGTGGCTGCTGATTCTAATCGGACAAAAGATTCGCCGACATTTTTTATGACGCCCATGCCCGCACAATTGAACCGCCGAAAAAAGGTGGCCGGGTTCACACTGACCGAAGTGTTATGCGCCATTGGCATCGGAGCCATTACCATTGCCGCCCTGTTTTCAGCCTTCAGCGTCGGCTGGTCAATTCTCACCGTCACGCGGGAGGACCAGCGCGCCACGCAAATCTTGCTGCAAAAAACCGAAGCCTTTCGTTTGTTCACCTGGCCCCAGCTCTCCAATTGTCCGGCCGCCTTTCAGGAAAATTATTATCCTGCAGGCATGACGAGCAGCAATGCCGGCACGATTTATTACGGCACCATCAATGCCATTGGCGACCCCACCAATATCCCCGTCAGCACCACCTACCGGACGAACGTGCATCTGATCACGGTCTCGGTTTCTTGGACGAATCTCTTTGCCGGCAAAAACAAGGGACATACCAGGACGATGCAGACGATGAACTCCTTTAACGGCATGCAAACCTACCTCAAGGGCAAATAACAAATGAAAATATATTTTCTTAATTCGCGTCCGCATCGTCCGTCGCCTGCCGCCGGCTTTACCCTGCTCGAACTGTTGGTCTCCGTGGGGCTGGGGGTCGTGGTGATTGGCGTCATCGTATCCATCAGCATCATGACTTCCTGGAATTATGTGGGCACTTATAATTACGTTAAGATGGAAGATCAAAGCCGCAATGCGCTCGACATCATCAACCGGGAAATTCGCAATTGCACCGATCTGCTTTCATTCAGCAACAACACCAACAACACCGCTTCTTCGTTTCTCAAACTGACGAATGACTACGCCAACATCGGCGTGACCATTGCCTACGACGGCACGGCGCAAACTCTTGTCCTGACCAAGACCGGCCAGAGCAGTCAGACCCTCTTGACGAAGTGTGATAATTTCAGCTTCCAACTTTTCAACCGGGTCCCCAACATCGGCACCACTAATTTCACTTTTTACGCCTCCACCAATGGCACCGGTGCGATTGACCCCACGCTGACCAAGGTGATCAACATGAACTGGAAATGCTCCCGCACCATCCTCGGCTCCAAGCTGAACACCGAAATCGTGCAGACGGCCCAGGTGGTGATCCGCAATAAAATTGACTAGGAATCCAACATGAAAATCGCCACCGCCAAAAAAGAAGCCGCCAGCGTTCTGTTCGTCACCATGATTTTCGTGCTGACGCTCGCCGGCATCATGGCGAGCTACCTGTCCATGGTGCAAAACAGCGACCAGTTGGTGAGCCGCGCCCAGTATTGGAATTCCGCGTTGTGCATCGCCGAGGCGGGCGCCGAGGAAGGGCTGGCGCTGATGAATAAAAACGTGGCGAACTCCACTTTTTCCTGGGCGCAAACCATCAACCGTCCCCTCAATGGCGGCAACTACAACGTCGTCTATTTCAACTTCGGGAACACGGCGTGGATCTATTCCACCGGCCTGGTCACCGTGGCCAAGACCGGGGACATCGTTCGGCGCACGGTCGGCATTCGCGCCCAGAAGTCCGGGTTTTTCCTGATGGGTTTGGTGGCCATCTATGACATTCAATTCAATGGTAACAATGTCGCCTCGGACAGTTTCAACTCCTACAACCCGGCGCAAAGCACGAATGGCCTCTACAACGGCTATGTTGGCACGAATGGCGATGTCGCCAGCGTGATGGGAGCCGTGAACATTGGCAACCATACCGTCAACGGTGACTTATTTCTGGGGCCGACCGCGACCTACAGTAGTGGCAGCAACCAGATCACCGGCACGATTTATTACAATGCAAACTTAAGTTTTCCGGATGCGGCCTTGCCCACTACGGACTCCGACGGCGATCCGATTGGTTGGTATGCCGCCCCCACCAGCACCACCGGTTCCGGCAAAAGCGCAGTGACCGCTCATAATTTTACAAGCAACGGGTATTACATCATTGCTGATTCCTATCCCTGCACCGTATCGCCCGGCGTCACCGTGACCTTGGACGTGCGAACTGATAGTTGGGGGCCGACCACGCTGAACATCAACGGCGGCACGACCAACTCCGGCAACGTGGTCATGTATCTTAAATCTGGATCAATCACCATGGCTGGTAATTCCAGCGGGGGTGCCTCCGGTAACCGGGCGGGAAATCTGCTCATCTTTGGTTTGCCGGCCGTGACCAGCATCACGTTGAGCGGCACTTCCACCTTCGTCGGCGCCGTCTATGCCCCGGAGGCCGTCCTCACCTTGAACGGCGGCGGTGCCAACAACAACCTGATCGGCGCGGCAGTGGTTCAATCCGTGACCTTGAACGGCCACTACGACTTTCACTACGACGAAGCTCTCGGAACCAATGCCCTCAACCGTGGTTTCGTAGTGGATCGCTGGCAAGAATTTTGAACTGTCTGCCGGTTCAAGGCAGGCTGGCCCGATAAAACCGGCGGGGCAATGTCATGTCCGTCACGACGCTGGCCAAGCCCGAACTATCCAGCGAATTTGTGGAAAAACTTTCCCACGCACTCGGAAACGGCAAGGCAACATTGGTGCTGCGCCACAGGCGAAAACTCTGGCTGGCCGGCCCGGCAAGGCTGATTTTTAGGTTGCCATTCGTAATGACCGGCGCAGAAAAAGTTATCGTCGAGGTCGTCAGAATCGTCAACGAGGCCGCCGACACGGAACCCGCGCCGCCGCTCGAACCATCGCGGAAAGTCAGCGTCCAATTACCGTTGCCCTGAAGCGCCGTCATCCCCACAAAACCGCTGTTGGTGACAAAACTTGCGCGGGCATCGGCAAACGGCCCCGGCGTGCTGGGCAAAAATAATCCGCCGGGAATGACATTCGTGTAATCCACGCCCGAGCCATAGCCCAGCAGAAAAGAGGCGGCCATTTGGTCGGAAACATTGCGCAGCGTATTCGTAGCCGCGTCACTAAATTGGTAAGTGCCGTTCAAATCCAACCCGCAGCCGTAACCTTCCGGCCCGCCGGGCGGGCCTTCGCAGTTGCTGAAAATAATGAAGTTGGTTCCGTTGGGCGAAGCCAGCCGCACATCTAGATCCCCCAAATAAGGATGCTGCATGGTGATGGACAAAGCCACGGACTGGATGGCCGACGACAAGCCGCTCACATTAAAACTCACTACCCGTGACGAGGTGTATTGAACCGGACCGTTAGTGGTTGAATCAGGTATGCCGCCCGTGCCAGTGCCGGTGAAAACGGCGGCGGAAACCATCCGCTCCGCGAGAAGCATCGCCGAAGCCAACCCAGCCCACCGACCAAATTTAAGTTTCATGCGGAAAATCAGTAGCAGTAAAATTCCCAAATGACAAATTGGTTTTCACATCCCGCCGCCAGTTGCCGCCACGAAATCACGGCGCGAGAAACTTCTCCAGGTCCGCCTGCAATTTTTTCAAATCCGGCAGGTTGATATACATCATGTGGCCCGCGTCATACTCCGCGTAGGAAATATTTTTCCGCCGCTCCGGCGCCAGCGCCATGTGATCCAGACTGTGGTGCATCGCATCAATCGCGCACACCAAATCGCACCGCCCACCCACCACTAAAATTTTCAGATACGGGTTCTGGTTCATCACCGAGGCCAGCCGCTCGCTCGTGTTGGCGAACATATTTTTCTGGCCGTAATTCCACGGCTGCACGCCCGCGATCAATTCATACGGCAGGTCGTCCTCAAATTTTAATTCGCTCCGCGCATACGAATTCATCGCCGCCGAAAACGCACCCATCACCGCCGCGCTCGATGGATCAAACCCCGGCCCCTGCGCCGCCGGATCGCCGTCACTGCCCGTGAGCCGCGCATCGTAAGCGCCCAGAATCAAACCCTCGCTGTGCAACAGTTGCTTGCGGAACGTCCCCTCATCAATCCGCAAATTATTATCCTTGAGCACCTCCGAGGTCAGCCCCGTGAGCCGCGCCAGCTCCACCACGATTTTTTGCTTCTCCTCCGCCGTGAGCGCCGCGCCCTTGAGCAAGGCCGAGGAAAATTCGCCTTTCGCAAACTCGCGCGACTCCGCCAGCGCCTTCGTCAAATCCGCCTGCAAATCCGGCGGCAGTTTTTTGTGAAAATGCGCCGCCGCCGTGTAAGCCGGCAACAGCAACGGATACGGCAGATCATTTCCCGGCACGTTGTAAAGCGTCGCAAAATCCATCACGCCCGAAACCAGGATCAGCCCGTTCAGATAAAGTCCGTAGCGCCCGCGCAGATGATCCGCCAGCCCCGCCGCGCGATAAACGCCGTAACTTTCCCCGCACAAAAATTTCGGCGAGAGCCAGCGCTCATGCCGCGTCGTCCACAGCCGGATGAATTCGCCCACGGAATCCAGATCCGCATCCACGCCGAAAAATTGTTCCGCCTTTTCATCCTTCGCCGCGCGGCTGAAACCCGTCGCCACCGGGTCAATGAAAACCAGATCGCTCGCATCCAGAATCGAATACTCATTATCCACCAAGCCCGAAGGCGGCGGCGGTTGCGAACCATCCGCGTTCATCTGCGCGCGACGCGGCCCCAGCGCGCCGAGATGCAACCACACCGAAGCCGACCCCGGCCCGCCATTGAAAGAAAAAGTCACCGGCCGCTTTTGCATTTCTGCTTTCAACTTTTTACTTTCCGAATTTTCCGCCACCCGCGTATAAGCCACATAAAAAACCGACGCCCGCGAAGTCCCGTCCGGTTTCAAGATCGGCAGCATCCCCGTCTCCGCAACGTAAGTGACGCGCTGCCCGGCGATGGTGACGGTGTTCGTCACGCGCACCGGCTCGTGCGCGGCGTCCGGAATTTTTGCGGCGGCGGAATTATTTGTCGGCGGCGCGGGCGCGTTCGTGGCGGCGGGTTCAGCGGCGCGGGCGCACACGGCGAACACGGCGAGCGAGAGGGAAAATAATTTTTTCATGAATAAAACCTATGGTTGATTCGCCGCATCATGCGCGGACGCGTAAAAAAATTCAACGCCCAAGCGCGCCGCGCGCCGGTGGTTTCGGCATTGTGAATAATTATCCGGGAAATGTGCTTGCCAAGCCGGAGCGATTTTGGGAAAAACAGTCATCGGTTTAAGTAATTTAAGGAAGACCAAACAATGAGCAGCAATTCGCAAGGTGGTTGTGTATCCGTTTCCGGTGTTCACCGGCTAGAGCCATCGGCACTCCCCTTCCGCTTGCCTGCGTTTCCAGAATGTCACTTGGCGTCCGGCAATTTGGTGTATATTGGGCTCCGCTAACTGCGGAAGATTTTATGACGAATAAGGCAACTGCAAAAAACGTATCCAGCCTGGATCAACGGCTGACGAACAACCGAAACGGGTTCACCCTGATCGAGCTGCTGGTGGTCATCGCCATCATCGCCATTCTCGCCGCGATGCTCCTGCCCGCGCTGTCGGCGGCCAAGCAAAAGGCGCAGACCATCAAATGCCTCGGTAATATGCGGCAATGGGGACTGGGTTTTCAGATTTATGCCGGTGATAATCGCGACATTGTTCCCGAGGAGGGCAACACCTCGGCAGCCATTAATGATCCCGGCGGTCCAACGTCAACGGATAATTATGATTTAGCTTGGTATAACTGCGTGACCCCCACCATCGCTCAACCACCACTGGTAAATTTGTATGGAGCGAATGGCCATCAGGTTGATCCGCCGATTCCTAACAGCTCGACCATTTTCTCCTGTCCGGGTGCCGTCGAGCCTAGTCTTGCTCTTGGCTACCAAAATCCTTTGAAGGTGGCAAAAGCGTTTTTTATGTATGGTGAGAATGGTCGGCTTTGCGTTAATTTTTCCACGCGGAAAACCAAAGGCGTCGGACAAACCAAGCTGGGTAACATTTCCAAGATTTCAGACACCATTTTCTTGGCCGAAGTAAACGGCAACGGTGTAGATGCCGCTGGTGCTTCCATTGTGGGGCCATCGCAATCCAACGTGACTGGTTTTTACAGCTTTGCCCGCCACAGCAAAAACAAGTTGAGCAACTTTTCCATGTGCGATGGCAGTTCCCGCTCGGCTCGAACCAACGATTTCTGGCGGACGCAAGGCGAGGCGGATGGGATTGGGAGCAATGATGGACAAGTCGAATGGGCAAAAGATCGCCTCATGTATTGGTATCCGTCCGCCTCAACACCGAATTAATTTTTTACCCGCGAGCTTCAAAAACAAACAAGGAGAAAAACACACCAGTCCCAGTCCATCGATAAAACCACACCTAAACATGAAAACAAACCGTTCCAATTTTATAAAAAATCTCGCCGCCATTCTGGCTGTGCCGATGATTTGCACCTTCTTCAACCCACAGGCATCCGCCGCCACTTTTACTGCTGGCAATGTAGTTGTGACGCAGTATGGTGACGGCGTGGCGACGTTGGGCGCTCCCGCCGCTGCTATTTCCGTTTTGGAATATCTTCCCTCCACAGCCAGTCAGGTCAGCCCGGTTCAGACCATTGCTATTCCCAGCACTGGTGCGACTAAACTGACTGGCGTGGGCAGTTCTGGTTCAGAAGGTTTTATCAATCGCTCAACAAATTCCTCCAGCATTATTTTTAGCGGATATGACGCGGACGCAGGTGCGGGTGCTTTGGCTGCGACTTCAGCCACTCTAACCAATCGTCTCATTGGAAAATTGGATGTGGCTGGCAACTTCACGCGGACAGCAGGCGGCTCTGGAACAGCTTTCAGTGGCAGCAACATTCGTAGCGGGGCTTCAGATGGCACCGCCTACTGGATGGCGGGAACCGCTTCTTCGAGTGCCAATGGCGGCATTTGGTATTCCGCCAGCGGTGGAACACCAACCCAAATCACCAACGGAAACTTGCGGGTGGTTAGGGTTTTCAACAACAACCTCTATTACTCCACGGGTGCTGGCACAGTTGGCATCTGGGGGTTCAACGGAATTCCGACCGTTTCCGCAGCAGCCACCAACATGATTGTCGATGGTGGGACTAGCCCTAGCCCTTATGATTTCGCCATCAATTCGACTGGCACAATTCTCTATTTTACTGACGACCGCGCAATCGCCAATGTCGGTAGCGGCATTCAGAAATGGACTTTCAGCGGCGGTATTTGGACTTCAAATTACACGTTTGGATCTGGCGCTGTTTTGACTGCTGGTTGCAGAGGTTTGGCCGTGGATTTCAGTGGTGCAAACCCCGTCATCTTCGCAACCACGGCTGATGCAGCCACCAAGCTAATCACGATAACGGACACTGGCTTTGCGGCAACGGCTACAACACTGGCCACCGCTGGCAGTAACAAATCATTCAAGGGCGTGGCGCTGGCTCCGATTGCAACCAGCTCCGGCCCTCCAATTATCACCGGCTTGGCTCCGGCGGGAACCACCAACAGCACGGGCAACAGCGTTTCGTTCACGGTCACGGCGGCAGGCTCTACTCCGTTCAGCTATTTCTGGTATAAGATCATTCCCGGCACTAGCACCAATTTGATTCCCTCGGCGACCTTCGCCACCTTGTCATTCCCCAGCGCGGCGACGACGAATTCTGCCAATTATCAGGTGGTGGTTTCCAATTCAGTTGCTCCCTTTACGGCTACAAGTTCGATCGTGACACTGCTCATCACGAACGCCCCGCCCAGCATCACGGGCATCACGCCACTGGCGTTCACGAACACGGCTGGTTCGGCGGCCTCTTTCACCGTGACTGCGGCCGGCTCGGCTCCGTTGAGCTACTACTGGTATAAGGAAATTCCCGGCACGAGCACTAATTTGATTCCCTCGGCAACGACGGCCACCTTGTCCTTTCCGGCCACCGTTGTGAGTGACACCGCATCCTATCAACTCATCGTTTCCAATTCTTATGCCCCCTTCACGGCGACCAGCGCGGTGGTTTCGCTTGTTGTCACCGCCGCTCCGCCGGTCATCACTGGCATCGGCCCGGCGACCATCATTCAGAATGCTGGCTTGAATGCTTCCTTCACGGTGACGAACACCGGCACGCCGCCTTTCACCTTTTTGTGGTATAAAGGATCCATTGGTTCCGGCGTCTTAATTCCCTCGGCGACGACGAACACGTTGAGCTTGACCGGCGTTATCGGCAGTTCTGCTGGTAATTACTATGTGGTGGTAACCAACGCCAGTGGTCCGGCAACTAGTTCAGTGGTTTCCTTGACCGTCACGAATGACCCGCACATCGCCGTCCAGCCGGTCAACGCCGCTGGCTTGATCGGTGGCACGGTGCAATTCTATGTGGGCGTCATCGGCACCACGCCAACCTATCAATGGTATTATGCAAACCCCGGCGGCTCGCTCATTGGGCCAGTCGCTAACGGATCTCTGGGTGGCGGGTCTGTGGTCTCCGGTTCAACCAGCAGCCTGTTGACGATTGCCAACCTGCAAACCGCTGACCTCTCCGCGATTCAAAATCTGGCGGTGGTCGCGACCACGGCGTATGGATCAGTGCAGAGCACGAATGCTGGATTGCTCTCCTTGAGCTACGCCAACACGCTGGCCTTTTGGGATTTCAATGGCAGTGAATTCACCAACGCATTTAATAATCCCAACAACTTTATCAGTCCCGCGCCCTACATCGGTGTCGGCACGGCGTCCGGCGTGAATGTCGCCGCTCCGTTCTCCGGTGCTGTGGATGCCAATGATGGTTTGGGCTTCACCCTACACCTCCCGCCGTTTTCTTGGGGCACATCCACTTATCCGACGAACGGCAACCCGGCAAACAACAAGACCGCTGGCGCACAATTCACTGTGAGCACGGTTGGCGCGAAAAACGTCAAGCTCTCGTATGAAACCCGCGGCACGGCCACTGCCAGCAAGTTTGAGCGGTTGCAATACACCACCGATGGCTCAACGTGGATTGATTACCCAACTACCTCTTCCTTCGGCACGGTGGCCAGCCAGTTCATTCCGTTCAACTACAACTTCACCGGCTTTCCGGGCGTAGCAAACAATGCCAGCTTTGGGGTGCGGATCGTGTCTGAACTTCAGAACACGGCAACCTATGGCGTCTCGGCCAATACCAATTACATCGGGATAGCTAACAACTACGGTGCCAGTGGCACGTTGACCTATGATTTGGTCACCTTCACCGCCGAGGCCATCACCAACGCCAACGTGGCTCCGACCATCACCAGTTTCCCGAACACCAATATGCTGGATTACGTCAAATTGACGAACAGCTTCATGGTGGGCGACGACTCAACTCCGTTGAATTCGCTTACGCTTTCTGCGGTGTCACTCAACGCGGCTGATTTTAACCCGAGCTTTGCTTTTGAAGGCTCCGGCACAAATCGCACGTTGATTATTACCCCGAATAGCATTGCTCAAACGGTGGCGGCTGCGCCCATCCTCGTCACGGTGACGGATGGCAACGGTGATTCTACGGCCACTTGGTTTAACGTTTTGGTTGGCACGGTGAACCTCCCGCCGACCAACTCGCTCACGAAACTGTCGGCCACCAACACGCTGGCCAACACTGCCCTCACCATTCCGTTCTCGGTGGGGGATGATCGCACAGGCGTCAGCGGCTTGACCTATACGGTTTCTTCGGGCAATACCACCGTGGTTCCGAATGACTCTGTGAATAACATCATCATCGGCGGCGCGGGCACGGCCACCCCCACGCTGACCGTTATCCCTGCCGCTAATCAACTGGGCGAAGGCACCATCACCGTGACAGTTTCTGACAATGACGTGGACGCGCCTAAAAGCACGACCGCCACCTTCCCGATCATGGTTCGTCCGAACACGAACATTGTGGCGATAGACTACTTCAACTACGACACAAGCGGCTCACTGGATTCGACCTCGTTTGGTTATTGGCGGCAATTGAGCGGCGTAATTGGACAAATGCAGGTTGGCGGCGGGGTCGTCACTGTGGACACGGCGAACAACACGGAAAATGTGCTGGCTTCATTGCTTGGCGCGCCCTACTCGACCAACGGTGCCGGAGTTTTGTATGCGAGCTTCATCGTCAACATGAGTTCGACGATCATGCCCCGCGTAAACGGCAGTTACTTCACCGGCTTCAGCGACGGAGCCAACACCGCGAACATCGAAGGCTTGCTGGTTGCCGCCACCAACGGTGCGGCACCCGGCTATTATCGCCTCGGCATCAACAACCGCACCGGCGCAGTCGGCACCAACTCCCAGATGTTTGCGGCGGACTTGCTGCCGGACAGCAACTATGTGGCCGTGGTTTCAACAGTGGTGTCCAACGGGGTTTCAACCCTGTGGGTCAACCCCAACACCGCAGCTTCCTCAAGCGTGACCGATACCAGCGCCCTCACCACCAAATACAACCTCAGCGCGTTTGAGTTGCGCCAGTCCGGGGCCAATGCCGGTTCCATCAAAGTGAGCCGTCTCAAAATCGGCACCACTTTTGAATCCGTGTTCCCATCCCTGAATGTCAGGGTGGTTGGAACGAAGGCGGTCGTCAGCTCCTCTGACCCCACCTTGGGCATCCAGTCCACGACCAACCTCGCGGAACCGTTCATGGATGTGAGTTCAAACACGCCTTACACAAACAGCATGAGCAATACGAACGTGCTTTTCTTCCGGTTCAAACCTTGATCTGAAAAGGCTTCAAAATTCAAGGGCGGCCAGCAATGGCCGCCCTTTTTGTTTTCAGAATCATCCCCGTGCGCGTGGTCCGTGTCGTTCGCTGGTTGCAGCGGGCGCACGAACACGCGGGCGAGCCGCCCGCGCTCCATGACTTCCCGCTAAATTTTCTCGCCCATCTTTCTGTTTCACGGTTTAATCTGCGCCGCATGAAACAAAAAGCCTACGCCGCCGCCGGCGTTGACATTGATCTCGGAAATAAAGTCAAAGCCACGCTCCCCGCGCTCCTCGCCAGCACGCATCGCAAAGAAGT
>JAYVQV010000442.1:0-4962 GCA_043776855.1 Limisphaerales bacterium
CTGCGTTTTTGTTAATGGAGCCCAAGATCAGGATTGAACTGATGACCTCGTCCTTACCAAGGACGTGCTCTACCAACTGAGCTACTTGGGCATCCAAAAATCTTTTTGTTCAAACCCGAATCGCAAGACGACAAAAAAACCACCCGCTCACGTTTCTTGCGAAATTTTAAGCGGCTGGCAATGTTGAGTTCTGCGGCTCTGACCGGCATAAGCTAGGCAACGGCCATTTTACCGTCAATAACTTTTTGCATTTTCTTTTGGTTGTCCCGATGCGCCGCCGTCGGCAAACCGGCCTGCTGACATCCAAATTGAACCAAATGCGCCAACCGCCCGTTTTCACGCCCGCGGATGCGCCGCATCGTAAGCCTTCTTCAGCCGCTCCGTCGTGACGTGCGTGTAAACTTGCGTCGTGATGAGATGCGCGTGACCGAGCAGCTCCTGCACACTCCGCAAATCCGCCCCTGCATCCAGCAAATGCGTCGCGTAACTGTGCCGCAACTTGTGCGGTGTCAATGCCGGATCGAGTCCAGCGAACGCCAGATAAGTTTTCAGCCGCCGCGCAACCGAACAGCCTCCCAGCGGCGCAGGCGTTTTTTTCTCCGCCAAAAAAACGGGCGCGTTGCCCGCCGGCGGATTTTTCTGCGTGTTCCAATAATCCTGAATCGCCATCAACGCCGGTTTGCCGATTGGCACGAGCCGTTCTTTTTTCCCTTTGCCGCGCACACGGACGATTTGCTGCGACCAATCAATGTCCTCCGCGCGCAATCCGCACAGCTCGCTGATCCGCAGGCCGCAGGAATAAATCGTTTCCAGAACCGCGACATCGCGCAATGCCGCGACGTGAGAAACCGGGCGGCCAACTTTTTTTTCCTTTTGAATTTTCAAAAGCTCGAACGGCGCGACCAGCAAATCCTCCATTTGTTTTCTGGTCAGAAATTTCGGCAGCCGCTTCTCCAGCTTCGGCAGCGAAAGGTTTTTAATCGGCAAACTTTCCACCTGACCGTGCCGCATGAGAAATTTATAAAACGTCCGCAGCGCCGAAAACCGCAGCGACGTCGCCGCCCGGCTCAAATTATTCCTGCCGAGGTAACGCAGATAAGCGCGGAAGTCATCACGCTGAAGCTTTTCCCAGGCGACCGCTGGCTGAGACTTTGGACTTTGGGCTTCGGGCTTTAGACTTTGAATCTGCCAGCGCGCAAATTCCGTCAACGCCTGCTGGTAATTCCGCTGCGTATAAACTGACGCACCGCGATCCGTCGCCAGGTGCGCGAGGAATTTTGCAATCCACTGGTCGCGGATTTCAGGCGGGGCTTCGGGTTGTGGCGGCGTTTCCATTCGGAAAAGTTTTAACCACGAAACACACAAAACACACGAAAGATTTTTCTAGTGGCACAGGCATCTTGCCTGTGAGTTCGATCCCTGTTTGTAGAGCAGAAACACACAGGCAAGATGCCTGTGCCACTGTTTTCGTGTGGTTCGGGTATTTCGTGGTTCAAAGAAAACTCAAGACCAGGCGCAAAAATTCTTCCGGCGCATCCGCGTGAACCCAGTGGTTCGCCGCCGCGATGGTTTTGATTTCCGCCTTAGGAAACAGTTTCAAAATTTCCGTCTCATCGTTTGCGCCGATGTAATCCGACTTACCGCCGCGAATGAACAGCGTTGGTTTGTTGAATGGATTCTTCGTGCTCAACACTTCGCCCAGCCGGGAATAATTCTCCGCCACCCCGCGCAAATTCATCTTCCAAATAAATTTTCCCTCCGCATCACGCCCCAAATTTTTCAGCAGGAAGCGGCGGAGATTCAATGACGGGATTTCCGCCACGAGTGCCTCCTCCATCTGCGAACGCGATTGAAACGAATTCAAATCCAATGCCAGCAGTGCAGCGAAAATGTGTTCATGCGTCCGCTCGTAAGCGCGCGGAGCCATGTCCACCACCACGAGTTTTTTCACGCGCGCCGGAAAATCCAGCGCGAACTGCATCGCCACCTTGCCGCCCATCGAATGGCCGATGACGTGCGCGCTTTCAATCTTCTGCGCGGCGAAAAATTTCTCCACGTCCGCCGCCATCAGCGGATAATCCATCTCCGCGTAATGCGGCGACTGACCATGATTACGCAGGTCGGGAATGAAGACGTGAAATTTCTCCGCCAGCCTCGGCGCGACACCAAACCAGTTGTCCGACTGTCCGAACAATCCATGCAACAAAACCAGCGGCTCGCCGTGGCCGAGTTGTTTGAAGTGAAGCTGCATTATTTTCCGTATCTCAAATAAAATTCATTCTGAAACAATTCATCTGGATCGTATTTCCGTTTAAGTTCAAAAAACTTTTCCGCCTTCCGATACGCCGCGTTGAACTGCTCCGGCGTGGCGTGCAGGCGATACGGCAGATAGTATCGGCCCTCGTGTCGCAACGCCGCCGCCACAATTTCCTGCGTCACCGCCGTCATCGTTTTTTCCCCGGCCTCATCGCGCGTGTGGTTGAACAGCATGACGAGCGCGACCATGTCACGGTCGGCGTATTTCAGAAACGAGTTGGTGTCGGCATTCACATGGCGGACGGTGAGATTCAGCAGGTCGGCATGGTTGGCGGGAATGATTTTCCGCAGCTCCGCCAGAAACGGCTCGAACTGCGGCGGCGGCACGAAACATTCGATCAGGATGTCCGTCCGATTTGTGCCGTGTTCTAAAAACCAGTCCGCCGGCTCGAACAAAATCTGGTTCCGGTCTTCTTCCCGGCTGGTGAATAGCGGCAGGATTTTTGGCGCAACAAAACTTTCTGCCTGCCAACGAATCCATTTGCCATAGTCGCTGCCCACGCCGCTGCGGAACACCGTGCGCTTCAATACGGGAGTCGTGGGCGACGGCAATTCGCTCACCAAAAAATTTGTCAGCGGCGTCTTGCGCCAATAGATGTTCAGCAGCGCATCCGACAAAAAATTCGTGGCCGTCATCCGCAACCGTCCATACACCATGCCGACGTTTGGATTGTTTGTTGTTTGGCTCGCGAGCAACGCGACATAATTCGATGACGCCACCGCGAGCGTCTCCAGCCTGTATCGCTCGTTCGGCACGACGTGCAAATCCACGTCGAGGATGATGCCGAACAAACCGTAGCCACCCAGCACCAGCGAAAATAACTCCGTGTTCTCCGTGCGGCTGCACTTCACGATTTTTCCATCCGCCAGCATCAGGCGAAAAGATTCCACCGTGGAATCAATCGGTGGACGGTTGAACTGCCAGCCGTGGCAGTTGACGCTGATGGAGCCGCCCACGGAAAAATCGTCATTCGATTGCATGACCTCCACGGACAAGCCGCGCGCATTCAAATAAATGATGACATCCCGCCATCGCGCGCCGGAGCCGACGTTCAGGATGCGATGGGGCACGTCCAGCACCATGCGGTTGAACGGCAGCATATCCAGCGCGATGCCGCCGGGATAAATCACATGGCCGCCCATGCTGTGCCGCGCGCCCGCGATGGAAACTTTTAGGTGATTTGTCCGTGCGGATTGCAGCAGCCCGGCCAGTTGCTGTTCGGCAGCGGCGGGGTCGGCGAGAATCTTCTCAAACTTTACAACGTTCGTTTCATCGAGGCGGCTGGCGTCGTTGATTTTGCCTTCCGGCAATGGCTCCGAAGTTTTGAGACCATGTAGATACGGGTCGTTGAAATATGTCCGGGCAAGGTGATAAACCGGATGCGCCAGCACGGCCAGCAGCAGAACAAACAGCAGCGCGAATCCGAGAAAAATTCTTTTCCAAAATTTCCGTTTCACGGCGAAAGAAAATTATTCGTCGTCCCGCGCCGGGAACTCGAAGGTGATCTTCCCCTTCTTGTCCATCACAAGGAACGCCGGGAACGGCTTGCCGGATTTCGAGATAAACTTTTCCATCACGTCGCTCTTTTTGTCTTTGAGAATCTTCGCCGCTTGCACCGCATCAATCGGCTGCTCCAAAATCGTCTTGCCGATGGGCTTGAAGGTGCAGCGTTTCTCGATGCGCTGGGAATTTTCGCAGACGTAGCCGGCGGCGACTTCCGTGTCAAACACCTGGCCGGCGCACTTCGGACATTTGCCCACGACGGTCTTGCCGGTGAAATCAAGTTTCGGCGGCGGCTCGCTGCTGCGCGTGCGACCCTTGCCTTCGCGCGGCGGAAAATCAAACGCCGTCTTGCCGTCCTTCACAATCAGGAACGCCTTGAACGGACGATTGTTCTTCTTGGAAATAAATTTCGTGAGCAAATCCGTTTTGCCATCGGCCAAAAGTTTTTTGATCTGCTCCGGTAAAATTTCCTGCTGCAAAATGATTTTGCCAGAACGGAAATCGCACGTCGGCGTCGGGCCAGTCTGTTTTTCGCAGACGTAATTCATCCCGTTGTCATAGACGTTCGACTGACACTTCGGACATTTGCCGAGCACTTCCTTGCCCGTGAAATCAACCGGTTCAGCCGGTGCGCCGTCCTTGCCGCCGTTGCCGAAATCAAATTCCACCTTGTGCTCGGCGGTCATCCGCAGCACGGCAGCGAACGGAAATCCCTGCTTGCTGCGGAAGCCTTGCAACGGGCCGACCACTTTTTCTGTGATAATTTTTTCGACTTCCTCCGGCTCAAACATCCGGCTGCACAACGTTTTCCAAAATGCGAAATCACACTTCTCACATTGAAACTGTTTGTAGCGCTCGTGAACTTCGCCGCCGCATTTCGGACAGGGAACTTTCAGTGTGCCGAAGTCGCCGGGAATCGTGTCATACTCAAACTTCTTCGCGCACTCCACGATCTTGCGGGTCATGTCCGCGATGCCCGCCATGAATTCCGTGCGGCTGATTTTCTTTCGCTGCATTTCCTTCAACTGAAATTCCCAGTCGCCAGTCAATTCCGGCTTGGTGAGTTCGGGAATGCCGAGACCGTTCAAAAGTTCCATCAGCGAAAACGCCTTCGCCGTCGCCTGCAATTCGCGGCCATTGCG
>JAYVQV010000443.1:0-4960 GCA_043776855.1 Limisphaerales bacterium
CTGTTGCTGCTGTTGTTTTTGATTCAGCAACTCCTCCAGCTTCTTTAATTTCTCGTCGTCGGGATAAAGCTTCCGCCCCTGCGCCACCACTTCCTTCGCTGCTGGAATATTGTTCGTGATGTAAAGCTGCGCGCCGCCGTGAAAGAAATCATCCGCCGGCGCGAGTTGTGCGCCAGCATCCGCCGCTGTGAACAACCAAAAAATAAACGACAGCCAAACCAACCAATTCTTTTTTAACCACGGATGGACACGGATGGACACGGATAAAACCGATAACGAACGAACCGATCCCTGCCTGCGGAATCCGTGTCCATCCGTGTCCATCTGTGGTTGAATAATTTTTTTCATGTCATGGCTGCCCGGCGGTTGCGCCCGGAGTGGCAATCGCATCAATGTCCTTCAATTTTTTGGTGAACTCTTCAAACTGTTTTGCCGCGGCGGGAAACTGCCCGAGGCTTTCCATGATCTCGACCGCCTGATGATAATTCCGCTGGCGCACCGCCGAGTCCGCGTCGCCCTTCGCGCGGGCGATAGCTGCCTTCAGCCGCCGCACTTGCTCCGCCGAACCGTGGGCGAAGTTGAAATTGAACAGCGCGTCCACGTCATTCGTGTTCAGCATCACCGCGCGCTGGTAAATGTTTGCCGCCGCGTCGAAGCCTTGTTCGAGGCCGTCTAAATCCTTCGCCTGCTTCGCCACTTGGAACTGCACGTTGCCGAGATTGTAAAACGCCGACTGCTGCAATTTCAAATCCGGCGACACCGTCACTTGCTGGAACAAACTTTTCGCGAGGTCAAAATTTGTTGCCCGATACGCCGCGTCGCCCGCATTGAAGACGAGGCGCAGGTCGTTCGTTTTTATCTGTGCAAGCTGGGTGAACTCCGCCAGCGCGTTGGTGAAATGGCCGGACTGATAATCTTTCATCGCGCTCACCGGTGAGGCGTTGACACCAAAAGGCAAAAAATAAATTCCAATCAGAGCAGCGGCAACTGCGGTTTTACTTTTGGACCTAGTGGCCGTCCGCAAGGACCGCTCCGGTAGAAAAAATTCTGCGACCAGCAAAAGGATCGCCGCCGCCAGCGGCCACTGGAACTGCTCGTGATAATGCCGCACGATTTTTTCCTGCCCCTCGGTCTTCGGCATCGGTGCCAAGCCGCGTTCGTAAAGCGTGCTGATGGTATCCGCCCCGCGCAGCGGCAGATAAAATCCGCCCGTCGCCGCCGCGATGTCCTGCAATAATTTTTCGTTCAAATGCGTTTTCACAACCTGGCCTTTTTCATCGCGAACATAATCGGAACCCCCCTTGCCATCGGGAATCGTGACCAGCGTTCCCTCCACCGAGCCGATGCCGATGGTGAAAATTTTCAACCCCGCCTTCGCCGCGTTCTCCGCCGCCGCCAGCGCGCCCTCGTCGTTGTCCTCGCCGTCAGTGAACAGCACGAGCGCCTTGTGGCTCGCCTTTTCCTTGAACGTCGCCAGCGCCGTATCAATCGCCGTCGCGAGCGCCGTGCCACCTTGTGGAATGGAATTCACATCCAGCGCCTGCACGCTTTGCTGAAACGCCGAATCGTCAATCGTCAGCGGGCAGGAAAGAAACGCATCGCCCGCGAACGCCACGAGGCCGAGCCGGTCGGCCTTCGCGGTCTGCATCAATTCGAGCGCGGCGAGCTTTGCGCGCGTCAAGCGGTTCGGCGGAATGTCCGTCGCGAGCATGGATTTCGAGGTGTCCACCGCCACCACCACGTCGAGACCGTTCTGCTGCACTTCTTCCAAATCAAATCCGCGCTGCGGTCGCGCGATGGCCACGATTAAAAGCACCGCCGCCAAAATCACCAGCGTATAACGCCACTTCCGCCGCGTCGGCGAAAGGCCGACCGTCAATTGCGCCAGCAGACGCGACTCGACGAACTGCGTCAGCAAACGCCGCTTCACATCTTCGCTCCAGATAAAAAATACCGCCAGCACGGGTGGAATCACCAGCAGGAGCCATAAAATATTTTGGTGCTCAAATCTCATCTTTAAGGTTTGAAAAATTCGCGGCTTAAAGTAGCGCAGGCGTCTCGCCTGCCGCAGCTTTCGTGTCGAACCGACATCTTGAAAATTTTTTTACAGCTTGACCCGCTTGCGCTTGCGCGCTCGCCGCACAGGCGGGACGCCTGCGCTACTTTGTCGGCAATCGTAAATTTCATGGCAGCCTCCTGAACGCGGTTTGTCCCAACACCAATTCAATCAACAACACCGCCAGTCCCGCTGCGATGAACCACGGGAACAGCTCGTTGAACTGCGTGTATTTCTTCGCGCTCGCTTCGGTCTTCTCCAGCTTGTCTATCTCGTCGTAAATCTGTTGGAACTTCTCCGCGTTGTCCGCGCGATAATATTTTCCACCCGTCTTGTCCGCGATTTTTTGCAGCGTGTCCTCGTCCACATCCACCGCCATCATCTGATAAACTTTGCGTCCAAACATATCACGCCCCGGCATCGGCGCCTGCCCGCGCATCCCGATGCCAACCGTATAGACTTTTACTTTGAGCGAAGCCGCCGCTTCTGCCGCGAGCAATGGTTCCAGCTTGCCGGAATTGTTGACGCCGTCCGTCATCAAGATGACGATTTTACTTTTCGCTTTCAAATCGCGCAGCCGGTTCACCGCCGTGCCGAGACCGTCGCCGATGGCGGTGGAATTTTGTTCAATCGCACCAATCTCCAGCCGGTTCAGATTCTCGTGCAGAAAATCATGGTCCAGCGTCAACGGCGTGCCGATGAACGCCTGTGACGCGAACAGCACCATGCCGATGCGGTCGTTCGGACGTTTATCAATGAACCCCTTCAACACCGTGCGCGCCATGTTGAACCGGTTCACGCGTTCGCCGCCCACTTCAAAATCTTCCGACACCATGCTGCCGGACATGTCGAGCGCCACCACGATGTCCACGCCGCTGGCCTTCACTTCCGTCGTGCTCTTGGCGAAGCGCGGCTGGGTGAGCGCCACGATAAACAGCGCCAGCGCCAGCCAGCGCAATGAATTCAAAAATCCGCCCGCGCGCGAACGGTGAATATTTTGCATCCCGCGCACCAGTTGCACCGAGGAATACACGAATGCCGGCGGCGCGCTGCGCCCGCCCTTCAGCCACGCCAAAACCGGCAGCAGCAAAAGCAGCAGCAAAAGAAATGGATGGGCGAAGGTCATTTTGAATGTAGCGCAGGCGTCTCGCCTGCGAGTTTTGGGCCACCCGTCTCCGAACCCGCAGGCGAGACGCCTGCGCTACCTTGCTCCGCGGGTTCCGTCTCTTCAATCAATCGCAACGCCGAGCCATGCAGCCCGCGCAATTCTTTTTCACCCGGCTCGTATTTGGCAAACTTCACCAAGTCGCAACTCGCCAGAAATTCGCCGAGACTTTCCTTCTGCTCCGGCATGAGCAGCTTGGTGTTTTTCAACTCGCGTAAAAATTCTTCCGTCGTCCGCTCCGGCGCGTGAAAATCAAAACGCTCTTCCAAGTAAGCCCGCTCCGCATCGGACACCGCCACGACAAACGGCTTCGGCTGCGTGATGAGCGCCAGCGCCTGCTGGAGTTTTTGTTTCGCGCGAACGTGCGCGGGAACCGGCGGCGGCAAGATTGCTTTTGGCTTCTGCTTTTGCCGCCACCGCCACAACAGAAACGCCGCCACCGCCAGCGCCAGCGGAATCAACGTCCACCAAAGCCACGCCCAGCCGTCCACGATTTCAATCGGCGGCTTGATGTCGCGGATGTTGTCAACAACCGCAGCAACGTTCTTGTTTGTGGCAGTCATGCGAGACGAAAAATTTCTATTGGTTCGGGTGGAACCGGCTTCCAGCCGGTTGTTTCGGGCATCCTGCCCGAAACCGGAGAGACGCTTCGCAGTAAGTCCTGCGCCCACACCAGGGTAAATTCACACGTCCCGACGCAATTCGGCAGGATGCCGAATTGAACCGGCTGGAAGCCGGTTCCACCCGCGCGATTCTTCAACTCAAGTTTCATCCGCGCAGCCTCCGCTTCTCGCGCTTCTCAAAAAATTTCCCCAGCGTCGTGCCGTATGGCTGATCCGTCCGCAACTGCATCGCGTCAATGCCTGCCTTGCGAAACAGCCGCGCCAGCGACTCCTGTGATTTCGCCTGTCGTTCCGCGAACGCCGCCCGCTTGCGCGCATCGCTCGTGTTCACCTCCACGATCTCGCCTGTCTCGGCATCTTGAAAAACCAAGCGCCCCAAGTCCGGTAAATCCAATTCATGCGGATCAGAAATCTGCACCGCCACGAGGTCGTGCTTGCGGTTCGCCTGTTTCAACATCGTGAACGCCGATTGCGCGAGCGATTCCAGCAACATCATCTGCGAACGCGAACGCTTTTCACCGCGCTTCGGCGCAGCAGGTGAACCGATGAAGTCCGAGATGACCACCGTGATCGCCTTGTGCGACTGCACGCGCAGAAAAAATTCCAGCGCGTGATTCAAATCCGTCCCGCGCCGCTTCGGTTCAAAAAATAAAACTTCGCGGATGACGCGCAGGACGTGGCTGCGGCCTTTGCGTGGCGGAATAAATTTTTCAACTTCGTCGGAAAATAAAATCAATCCAACCTTGTCATTATTCCGAATCGCCGAGAACGCCAGCACCGAGGCAATTTCCGCCGCGAGTTCGCGTTTCGATTGCCCGCGCGAGCCGAACAGGCCCGAGCCGCTGACATCCACCACGAGCATCAGCGTGAGTTCGCGTTCCTCGACGAACTTCTTGATGAACGGATGATTCATCCGCGCGGTGACGTTCCAGTCAATCGCGCGCACGTCATCGCCGGGCTGGTATTCGCGCACCTCATCGAAGTTCATGCCCTGGCCCTTGAAGACGGAATGATACGCGCCCGCGAGCGTTTCGGTCACGATGCGGTTCGTGCGCAGCTCGATCTGCCGGATTTTTTTGAGAATCTCGCGGGGGATCATGGGAAAATGGCGAATGG
>JAYVQV010000444.1:0-19255 GCA_043776855.1 Limisphaerales bacterium
GGAGGAGGAGAGGGCCGGGGAGAGGAGGCCGATGGTTTGCGAAATAAAAATCCCCTCTCCCCAACCCTCTCCCCGCTCGTGCCTCGCGGGGCGAGGGAGTCAGACCGCAACCGGGTCAAGCTGCCCCCGGCGCGCGGCCAGGGCCAGTTAAAAATAAATTTCCCACGGATTCATCCGCCGGCATAATTGCCGCGTGAATGAAAAATTTTCCGCCGCCAGCCGCCGCTTCGACGCGGAAAATTCCCGCGACCCGAATTCCGAGAACGGCCAGCCGCGCGAACTGCTCTACGCCCGGCGGCTCACGGACTGGGTGCTGAAACTTTGCCCCGCCGCCAGCGAACCGCTCCGCCTCGCCGCCCGCTGCCAGCACATCTGCCGCTGGGAAAGCCCGCGCGAAAATTATCCCCTGACCAAGCCCGGCTACCTGAAGTGGCGCGCGGACTTGAAAAAATTTCACGCCGAAAAATCCGGCGCGATCTTGCGCGCAGTCGGCTACGACGCCGCCACCGTCGCCCGCGTGCAGGACTTGAACTTAAAAAATAATTTCCCCGCCGACGCCGAAGTGCGCGTGCTGGAAGACGCGCTGTGCCTCGTCTTTTTGGAATTCCAGCTCACCGCCCTCGCCGCCAAGAGCGACGATGAAAAAATGGTCAACGCCCTGAAAAAATCCTGGGGGAAAATGACCGGCGCCGCGCGCAGCGAGGCGCTTAAATTAAACTACGGCGAGCGGGAAAAAAATCTCATCGCCCGCGCGCTGGCGGATTAGGACGGAAACGCGTGAGGTGGCACCGGCTTCCAGCCGGTTGAATTTGGCTTCCAGCCAGATTCGGTTTGAGGCGAGAAATGCAAACCATCGTTCACGCCTGTCGTTGCGTGGGCGTCCCGCCGGTTTCCGGCAAGATGCCGGAAACGACCGGCTGGAAGCCGGTGCCACCCCACGCTCCATTCAATCCGAACTTGGAATCAGCGGACACTTCCCCGGCGATTTTTTGTGAAGGGCAGATCATTCGAGGAAAATCTTTACGGGAAAATCATCCGGTAGAAAACATTCCCGCTCGCCGGATCAATCAGGAAGTTCGCGGAGTTCGTCAGCGCCGAGCCGTCCACGTCAAACCAGTTTGTGCCGAGGCCGCTCACGAGGTCGTTCGTCTGCACCTGCAAGCGCCAGCCGATGTGGTCGTCCGGCCACGAGAGTTGCAGCGCGCCGCTATCCACCACCAGCGCCATCGTGGTCGAATTGGTCGCCACGCCGAGAATGCTCAAGGTTCCGGTCGTGGGATTCCAATTCCAATTCATTCCCGGCGGCAACGCGGGCAGGTTCGTCGCCGAAAAATTTCCGCTGCGGCTCGTGGCGTTGAACAGTTGGAAGGAATCTCCGCCCACTAACATTCCCGCGAGATTCGAGACGGTCAACGTGCCGTTCATCGTCAGTGTGCCGTTGACGATGAGCAGGTCGTTCGTGGTCGAGATGAGTTCGTTGGTGCTGGCGACGCCCTTGCTGATCTCGATGAGCGTGGTGCTGCCAGCGGCGAGCGTGACGTTGTTGTTGACGGTGAGCGGGCCGAAGTTATCGCCGGGCGCGAGCGTGGAGCCGGATGGAATGGTGACGGCGGTGCCGATGACACCGTTGCCGCCGAGCGTCGTGCCGCTGGACAACGAGAGCGTCCCCGCGCCGATGATGCCGTCAACGAGGAGCCTGCCGCCGCTCACGGTGGTTGTGCCGATGTAGCTGTTGAGGCCGGCGAGATTCAAAGTTCCATTGTTAGTTTTAATGACATTCATCGCGGTGGCGCTGCCTTCGGTGATGACGCCGGAGACAACGTGATCGCCATTGCCTTGGAAGGTGAGGTTCCGCACGCCGGTGGCCAACGACGACAATGTGCCGTTCCAATTTAGCAACCCCGCATCCGACTGGATTAAATAACTTCCGCCGCCGACGTTGATGGAGAGGGAGCCGAGCGTGTTGGTGCCGGTGATGTTTTCGATGGGCAGGACGGTGGTGTTGCGTCCGTTGATCAAAATGTTTGCAACCGTGTTGATGCCGCCAAGCGAGCCGTCCAGTTGCAGCGTGGACGTGCCGCTGTTGTTGTTGCGAATGGTGATCGTGGAAATGCCGGTGACGGCCGACGGCCCGGCGATGCGCGTGATGCCATCGCTCCCGCTCGTGGCGCTGGTGTCAACGTAGAGCGTGCCGCTCAAGGGATTGTTGCCGGTCAGGATGATCGTGCCGGGGCCGGTCTTCGTGAAGCCGTTCGTGCCGCTCAACGGCGCGGAGATCGTCAGCGTGTTCGTGATGGAGAGGAGTGGCGCGGTGGCGGAGCCGGTGCTCAAGGTCAGGGCGTTCGTGCCGGCGACGGTCCACGTCTGCGCGTTGATGGTGTCGCTGAATTTCAGATTGCCGATGGTGCGCGGGGTGTCGAGCGTGACGGTGCGGTTGCCGGTGATGTTGATGGTGCTGAAGTTCGCCGTCTGTCCCGCGCCGCGCGTTTTCCAATCTTGACCGAGGCCGGGCCACCAACGCTTGTCGCGGATGGGGAGGTATTCAAAGTCGCGCGAAGAATTTTGATCGAGGTTCCAGTCATACCACCACTGCACGTTGAGCAGGCTGTTGCCGGGATCGCCAGCGATGCCTTTCTTGCTCGTCCAGCGCCACGGCGTGACGTAGATGAAACGCAGATTGCGGTCGAGGCCGCTGGGCAACAGGCTGATCTCCACATCGCCATCCGCCGCGACGTAATTTTTGCTGATGCCCGAGCCGGTCGCGTTTTGCGCGAACGTGGCCGAGTAACCGCGCTTCAATTTGAACGAGCCGCCCGCACCGTTGATCGCGCCGAGCAGCGCGGCGGAATTGTAATAAACAAACTGTCCGAAGTTCGACGAGCTGCCCGTGAAGTGCGGCCCGGAAAAAACCGTGAGCGGTTGAAACGACGGCGCGTGCGGCAGGATGACCGCGCCGACGCCGTATTGCACCACGCGGCAATTGCTGTCCACCACGGCGGACGCGCCGGAAATTTTCACCTGCGAAAGATAAGTGGAAACCGCGATGGACGGCTTGATGCCCGTCAAAACTAAAAACGAATCCGTGGAATTGAGATTGATGGTGCAGCCGGCGAGCGGCGTCGCGCTGGCCGTGACGCGCAGTTCGCAGCGGTTGGTGAGATTGACCGTGTAGTTGGTCAACGCGGCGAACGTCTGCACGCCGTTGGAGAATGTCAGCGTCTGCGCCGGGGCGGCAGAAACCACGAGCAACGATGCCAGCGTCAGGACGGCTTTTGATTTTACAGTCATGGAGCGCCCACAATTTATCACGCGCGGTGAAAACTACCACTACCCAAAAGGGTAAGCCGTCAGGGATCCGTCACCACGCGGAAAAAACGGGTAGTGCCTGAATTTGCGGAGCGCGGCTCTGTGAGCCGCCGCCGTTCCAGATTTCCGAACGTCATCGTTTATTGGCAACGGTTTCGGTTTGGGCGTGGCCGCTGCGGGTCATAGACCCGCGCTCCGTTTCTGAATTAAGGCAGCACCTAAAAACGCGGCGCGGTGCAGCGTCCGGGGACGGCGACGAACAGCCGGGCGCGAGCCGCACGAAAAAATTTACGCGGCAGTTTCGGCGAAGGGCACGCCGAACGGATCGGGCGGGGCGTTGAGAATTTCTTCCGTGAGGGCGGCGACGAGCGCGGCGGCTTCGTCATCGAGTTGCGCGGCGGACTTGGTGGCGAGTTCTATTTTTTTTTCTTTGCCCAGACGTTCGAGGTCGGAAAGGACGTGATGCAAGGCGTCGCCGCCGCAGGTTCCGGCCGCGCCTTTCAAGCGGTGCGCGGCGCTGGCGGTCGCGGCGAGGTCGCCGCTGGCCACGGCGGTTTTGATGGCGGCAAGCTGCTTGGGCAAATCGTCAATGAAAGCCTGCGCGGTGAGCGTGGCCATCTCCATGTCGTCCAGCATCCGGTTCATCAGGTCGGCGCGGTTGAACACGTCCTTGCCGGTGAGCGAGGTGAAGTTGGCGGTGAAATTTTTTTGAGGCAGCGGCATGGCAGGAATTATTTCGACGGAAATTTTTTGAATGACCGGGGCGACTGCGGGCGGCGTTGAAATTTTTTCTGAACTTGCCGAATCGGAGTTCGGCGAGACGGCGGCGGATTTTTTCCAGCGGTCGAGCACGGCTTTCAATTCTTCAATCTGGATGGGCTTGCCGAGGTAGCCATCCATGCCGGCGTCGAGGCAGCGTTGCTTGTCGGGCGCGAGCACGTTCGCGGTGAGGGCGACGATGGGGATGGCTTGCCACTCCGCACCGGCCTCGCCTTCGCGGATGTGGCGGGTGGTTTCGTAGCCGTCCATGTCCGGCATCTGGCAGTCCATGAGCACGAGGTCGAAGGCGGATTTTTTCAGCGTGGCGATGCCGTCCGCGCCGCTGCCGACGGCGACGGGTTGGTGGCCGAGCTTCTCCAAAATTTTGGCGATGACGATGAGGTTGGTGCTGTTGTCGTCCACGATGAGGAGGCGGAGCGGCACGGCGGATTTTTCCTGCGTCATGATGGTGGCGGCGGCGCCGGGGCGCGCGAGGAATACTTGCGCGAGGCAGTCGTGCAGTTGCGCGAGGCGGCAGGGGACGTTGAGTTGCGCGGCGTAACCGGCGGCAGTGAGTTCGGCGGGGTTCGCGCGGGCGCCGAAGGGCGCGAGCCGGATGCAGCGGGTGGCGGCGGTGAGAAAATCTTTTTTCAGACTGGCGATGAAATTGTTTTCTTCGCCGGAGAAATTTCCGAGCAGCACGACGTTGAAGGGTTCGCCGGTGACGGCGCGGCGGGCGAGCGCGGATTCGGCGGCGGCGAGGTCGGCGGCGACGCCGTGGTGGCAGCCGGTGGCGGCGAGCGCCTGGGCGATGGAATCGCGCGTGGCCTCGCGGCTTTCGACGACGAGGACGCGGCACGCTGGCGCGGGAGTTTTTTCATCGGCGACGGGCGGTTGTTTTTCCAGCGTGGCGGTGAACCAGAATTCCGTGCCGTGGCCGAGTTCGCTGACGAGGCCGATCTGGCCGCCCATCATTTCCGCGAGCTGTTTGGAAATGGCGAGGCCGAGGCCGGTGCCGCCGAACTTGCGCGTGGTGGAGCCGTCCACTTGCGAAAATGAATTGAACAAAAATCCCTGGCGATCCTTGGGAATGCCGATGCCGGTGTCGCGCACGGTGAACTTGAGCGCGGCGGCGGTTTCAGTGTGCGCCGTGAGCGTGACGCCGATGACGACGCGGCCCTGGCTGGTGAACTTGAGGGCGTTGCCGGCGAGGTTGATGAAAATCTGCCGCAGCCGCAGGGCGTCGCCGCGCAGTTGCACGGGAATTTCGGCGGGGATGTGGCAGGCGACTTCGAGATTTTTTTCCGCCGCCTTGAAGGCGAGGATTTCCACGGCGTCCTCCATCGTTTCGCGCAGATTGAAATTTAATTTTTCAAGCGTGAGTTTTTGCGCTTCGATTTTAGAAAAGTCGAGAATGTCGTTGATGAGGGAGAGGAGGGATTCGCCGCTGCCCTTGAGGAGCTGGGCGAACTGCTGCTGCTCGGGCGTGAGTTCGGTTTGCAGGAGCAGGGTGGTCATGCCGATGACGCCGTTCATGGGCGTGCGGATTTCGTGGCTCATGTTGGCGAGGAACTGGCTCTTGGCGATGTTGGCCATCTCGGCTTTGAGGGCCATCTCGTTGGCGCGGGCGCTGGCGGCTTCGAGCTGGTCGTTGGTTTCGGTGAGCGCCTGGTGGGCGCGCTGTTGCAGGGTGATGTCGCGGTAGCTCCAGATGCGGCCGGCGGCATCGCCTTCGACGATGAGCGGGCGGGAGTAGCGTTCAAAGACGTGCCCGTCCTTGAGGCCGATGAGGTCGGAGCTTTCCTCGCCGAGGTTGGCATAGACTTCCTCGATGCGGTCCAGAAATTTTTCAGCATCCTCGATCTGCTGGAACATGATGCCGAGCACATCCAGCTCGGCGCGGCTGTGGAAAATGTCCGGCGGCACTTGCCACAACTCGGCGAACTGGTGGTTGTGGCTGACGATCTGGCGGGCGGCGTTGACGACGAGGATGCCGTCGGCGGTGGTGTTGAGCGTGGTGTGCAGGAGGGAGACGGAGTGGTGGAGCTGTTCGGTGGCCGTGGCGCGGGTGCGGGTGATTTCATCGTGAAAATTTTTCCCGGCATTTTCCTGTTCGCGTTGGGCGCGCACGATGAGCGCGCCCACGGAAAGGCCGAGCATGAGCGTCAGCCCGGCGATGAGCCACGGCGGGGCGGCGGCGAAGGCGAGGCCGGTGATGAGCGCGGCGAAACCCGCGAGCAGCAGCAGCGGGAGCAGCGTGAGGAGAATTTTTTTCCGTTCGGCGGCGGGGTTCATACGGGGAGGAGTTCGATGTGGCGGTCGAGCCGGGTGAACTGAAAGGTGCGGAGGACATTGGGGCTGGTATAGGTCACCTGCATTTTTCCGGGCCGGCGTTGCACGGCGCGGAGGAGGCTGACGACGAGGTTGAGGCCGACGGAGTCCACCATCTGGGCGCGGTTGAGTTCGAGGCGGAGCGTGTCCCACGCAGGTTTTTTGGCGGCGTCGCCGTCGAGCACGTCGCCGAGCTGGGCGCGGATTTGGTCGGCATTGGTGCTGACGAGGTCGCCGGGGAGGGCCACGGTGAAGACGCGCAATTTTTCGTCGAGGTGAGTTTTCATTTTAGATTTTTTTCACAATTGAAATTCCATGATGACGGTGGCGCCGTGGCGTTCGCGGGTGACAGTGTGGGCGAGGTGCTGGATGAGGATGAGTCCGCGATGTTCGGCCAGCATCTGTTCGGCGGCGATTTTTTCGTGCGCGGCGAAATCAAAATCGTGGCCGGCGCCGGGATCGTCCACCCAGACTTTTACTTTGCGGGCGGTGCGTTGAAAGCTGATCTGGACGGTGAACGGTTTGGTTTGGTCCGCCGCGCAACCGTGTTGCATGGCGTTGAGCGCGGCCTCGCGCGTGGCGAGGAGAATGTCGTGCTCGGCGGTGGCGGTGAGATCGGCGATGGAAAATTTCAGATGGTGCCGCCAGCGTTCGGTGAGCTGGTCAATCTCGTCCGCCTGGGCGCCGTGATATTCATCGAGGAGCAGCGGGATGAAATGATCCGCGCGCGGGTCGTAGCCGGGCAGGCGGAGGCTGGCGCAGAGGACATCGTCCTGCGCGTGGGCGAGGAGGGCGGATTCATTTCCATTGTGGCGGGCGAGCGCGAGCGCGTGGACGGCGGTGAGGGAATGGACGTTCAGGCTTTGCGCGAGATCATCGAGGCCATCGGTCCAGAACACGAGGCTGGTGCCGGCGATGAAAGGTTGCGTGAACGCTTCGGGCTCAAATTCCGGAAACCAGCCGAGCGGTGCGCCGCCGTTGAGACCGATGCGTTGCGCGCGGCCGTCCGGCAAAATTTGGATGGGCGCGGGCGCACCGCAGGGCAGGGCGGTGACGGTGTGGCGGGAAAAATCCAGGACGACGGAGAGCGCGGCGACGGAGGTGGCGGCTGGGGAATTTTGCCGGCGGAACTGGCCGGCGCGTCCCCATTCATCCGTGAGGTAGCGGTTGAAGTAGCGGAAAATTTCCGGCATGGGCGTGCCGGCGTGTTTCATGCCGCGCACGACGCCTTGAAAATACGCGGAGACGTAGGCGGCTTGCAGGTCGTGGCCGGAAACATCGGTGAGCAGGCAGACCAGTTTTTCCGGCGTGGGCTGGAAGTGGCAGAAAAAATCGCCGCCCGCTTCCACCTTGGGATGAAAGGCGAGTTCCACCGTGACCACGCCGCCGGGAACGGCGATGGGGCGGAGGTTGATGAGGCCGCGCTGGGTGCGGCCGAGGTCTTTCACGGCGGACGCGGTGGCGGCGAACTGGCGGCGGCGGTGTGTTTCTGCCACCGCCTTGGTGAGCGCGGGAAAAAGTTTCGGGAGGTTGACGGGTTTCTCCAAAAAATCTGAAACACCGGCGCGGAGGGAGTCCTTGACGAGTTGTTTGTCGCCTTCGCCGGTGAGGATGATGCTGCTCAAGGGCACATCCTGCTGCTGCATCCAGGCGACGAGATCCAAACCGGTGAGACCGGGCATCTGAAAATCCGTGAGCACGGTATCGAACCACTGGATGCCCCGCGTGGCGAAAACTTTCAGCGCGGCGTCCACGCTTTCGGCGGTGGCCACGGTGCAGCCGTTTTTTTCCAACGCGCCCCGGAGAAATTCACGGCAGATCAAATCATCGTCCACCACCATCACGCGGGAGGGGCGGTTCAAGTTGTTGGTCGTGGTTGCGGGTGTCACCGGTAAAATGAGTTGTCCCGCAGCTATTATCGTCACGGCGCGGCGCGGCTTGAGGGGAAAGGGGGCGGGCCATCCTGGACGGGTGAATCTTGCCACTGTTCTTGTCTTTTCCTCCTCCTCCTCCTCCTCGATTTGAGCCTGCGAGGACGAGGAGGAGGACGAGGAGGATTGGTCAAGATGCAACTCCTCCTGGGTCTTCTGCTTCCGAGTTCCGGTGTCAACGAGGCAGCAGAACCGGAAATAATTTCTCCGCATTTAACCCGAATTCCGAAGTTAGAAACTCGGGGTTGATAATTTTCGCAGTGTCCGCAGCGGCTTCCCTCTCCCCTCCGAGGGGAGAGGGAGACCGCCCGGGCGTCCGCTGAATTTTTTAGCGGCGGATTTTCAACTTCGGATTTCGGGTTAAAGCGCTCGCGGAAATTTCCGATAAAGCGGGACAAGCGGGAGTGCCGTCGCCACGCCGCCTGCCAACGCAACCATGTCTGCCACCAATTTTCTGCTGGAGCTGAAAGCGGGCGAACCGCTGTCGCGCGCGCCGGCGCGGCTGGCGGACGCGTCGGCGTGGGTTCGCCGGCATCTGCCGTGGCTGCGTTTCCGGCGGCGGCGCGTGGAGAATTCGTTTGCAGAGATTGCAGTGCTGGCGGACGGATTGGAAAAAATTTCCGAAGCGCTGGAGAAAAAATTTCTGGAGACGGCCAGCACGTTGATGGAGCTGGCCGCCAGCGGCGGGCGCTTTGTGGCGCAGTCCGAAAAACTCGTGAACATGGCCACCGGCCGCACCGCTGGCGCGGAGGTGTTCGCGGATGCGCTGCGGATCATTGATCCGCCCATGCGTTTCCTCAACGACGGCCATCAGCAGATGCAGGCGCTGCTCGAACGCCTCAAGCTGGACAATGAACGCATCGCCGGTCTGCTCCGCGGCCAGGATGAATTGCAGCGCACCATGTCGCCGTTGAAATACATCCAGACCTCCTTCCGCATCGAGTCCGCGCCGCTGGGCGTGGAGGTGCAGACCATGTTCAGCGCGCTCACGCAGGAGATTGAAAAGTTGCACACGCAGGTTTGCGATTTGTTCGCGACGAAATATGACGAGCTGGAAAAAATCCAGACCACCATCACCGAGGTCATCGGGCGGCTGGAAACGCAGACCGATGAAGTCTGGAAAAATATCGCGCGTGAAAAAGTGCAGATTGATTCCGCGCTCGGGCAGCTCCAGCGCGAACTGGCGGACAATCAGAAGCGTGAATCCAGCATCGCCGGCCTCAGTGGCGACGTTTCGCGGCAGATTCAGTCCGTGGTCATCGGCCTGCAATTTCAGGACATCATCGCCCAGCGCCTCCAGCACACCACGCGCGCGCTGGCGCAGATGCAGGCGCAGTTCGATGGCTCGGAAACCGGCCTGGCCTATCTCGAACCGGCCTGCCGTTTGGAAGCTGACCAGCTCCAGTCCGTCCGAAAAGATTTGGCGGGCGCGGAAAAAACCGTGAAGGACGGCGTTCGGAATATCATCGCGAAAGTTTCTGACGCCGACCAAAAATGTATTTCGTTGAAAGAGTTTGAGCACCTCACCACGTCCGCGAACGGCATGGTGCAGGTGCTGCTGGATGTCTTCGGCACGTTGCGCCAGCAGATTGCCACCACGGTCAACGGCTGTGCCTCGGCCTACGACATTTTGCGTCCCATCGGCGGCACGGCCTCCGACTTGACGCAGGTGGTGCATGAATTTTCCCAGCGCATCCACCTCATCGGCCTCAACGCGCAGGTGCAGGCGGCGCAGGTGCCGAACGGCATGGGGCTGGAAATCCTGTCCGCGCGCACCAGCGAAATTTCTCGCGAGACCAACCGCATCAGCGAAACCATGGCGGCGCAACTCGACCGGCTCGTGGCGGGCTTGAACGCCAGTTTGCAGGCGCTGGCGCAGCTCCACGCCGCCGCCGGTGAGCAGCAGCAAACTCTGAATGTCAGCGGCGCGGGTTGCGAAAAACAATTGCACGGCATCCGCGACGCCGCGCTCGGCTCGCTCATCGAAGTCCACACGCTGCTCGACGGCATCCGCGAGCAGGGTGAACAAGTTTTGGGGCAGGCGGATTACGGTGCGGTCGCCGATGACGCGCTGCGCGACTTGCAGGAAAAAATGTCCGCCGCCGCCGCGCTGGCCGCGGATTGTCTGGGCGACCACCACGTTGCCCCGGCCAATCTGGTGGCCGCGCTCCAGTTGGATTACACGATGGCCTCGGAGCGGCAGGTGTTCAATTCTGCCGTCGGCGGCGGAAATAAATCTGATGCGGCGGGGGAAATGGAATTTTTTGGCGAACCGCCACCCGCCAAAAAGTCCGCCGTCCCGGTCGCCGCCGGGGGTGATGTGGAATTGTTCTAAAACGAATCCATGCCGCAAGAATTTTTTCAACCACAGATGGACACAGATAAACACAGATAAAATCGCCGAGGGGGGAGCCGTTGCTTGACGCCACTAAAAAGTGACGACTCGTCTCGGTCGGAAACTCACCCAGCCCCATCTGTGTCCCTCTGTGGTTTCAACGGCATCGTTCCGGCTTTTTCCGATGGCATGGATTTTCGGCTAAAGCGCCGCGCCAAACCAGCCGAACACAAGGACGGGACTCCAGCACTGGAGCCGGATTATTTTCCAAAAAATTATCATGGGCAAAAGCATCATCACGGTTGACGACTCCTCCACCATGCGGCGGATGGTTTCATTCACCCTGAAAGCCGCCGGCTACGATGTGCTCGAAGCGAACGATGGTGCCGAGGCGATCAAGCTGCTCAAGACGCGCCCCGTGGACCTGGTCATCTCCGACATCAATATGCCGAACTTGAACGGCATCGAACTCACCAAACAGCTCCGCACGATTCCGCATTACACGCGCACGCCGATTATTTTGCTCACGACCGAGTCTGACCCGGCGAAAAAAAATGAAGGCCGCGCCGCCGGGGCGACCGGCTGGATCGTGAAGCCATTTAATCAGGAACAACTGCTCGCCGTGGTCGCGAAAGTTTTGCCGTAAATTTTTGCCATGTCCCTCAACAACGAAGCCCTCCAGCAACAGCTCATCAACGACCTCATCGTGGAAAGCGCCGAGGGGCTGGATCGTTTCGATGCCGAGATGTTGCGGCTGGAAAACGGCACCGGTAAAAAAGATTCGCTCAACGTCGTCTTCCGCTCCATCCACACCATCAAAGGCACGGCGGGCTGCATCGGGCTTTCCAAAATCGAATCGGTGGCGCACGTCGGTGAAAATCTTTTAAGCCTGCTGCGGGAGGGCAAAGTGCAGATTTCGCCCGCGATGATTTCCGCGCTGCTCGAATACTCGGATGCGTTGAAGGAGATGATGCGCTCGCTCCAAGCTACCGGCAATCAGGGCGAGGCAGATTTTTCCGCGCTGCTGACCAAGCTGCAACAATTCGCTGCCGGGGAGCTGCCGGTGGCAGCACCCAAGCCCGCGCCGGTGGTGGAAACGAAATCCGTTGCCGCCGAAGTCGTCGCCGCCAAAACGCCGGAAGCGAAGGCGACGTGGGGAATGTTTGCCGATGAGCCGGAACCCGCGCCGGTCGTGGCCGCGCCGGCCAAAGTGGGCGGCGAGAAACCGGCCTGGGGTTTGTTTGACGACGAAGAACCGGCGGCGGTCGTTGCGCCGGAATCACCGAAGCCAGCGCCCATCACGGTGGAAATACCGGTGGCGGCCGAAAATTCGCCCGCGCCAATGAAAGCGAACGCGCCCGTTTCCGAAACGGCCATCCGCGTGGATGTCGCGCAGTTGGACAAGCTGATGAACCTCGTGGGCGAACTCGTGCTGGCGCGCAACCAGATTTTGTCATTCACCGCCGAGGCCACGGAACCGACGTTGCAAAATGCCTCGCAGCGGTTGAACCGCATCACCACCGAGCTGCAGGCGAGCGTGATGAAGACGCGGATGCAGCCGATTGAAAACATCTGGGCGAAATTTCCGCGCATCGTGCGCGATGTTTCGCGCGACCTCGGCAAGCAGGTGAAGCTCGTGATGGAGGGCAACGAGACGGAGCTGGACCGCACCATCATCGAGGCGATCAAAGACCCGCTCACGCACATCCTCCGCAACTCCATTGACCACGGCTTCGAGAAGCCGGATGTCCGCGTGGCAGCCGGCAAGGCGGCGGAAGGCCTGCTCGTGCTGCGCGCGTATCACGAGGGCGGCCAGGTCAATATTGAAATCATGGACGACGGCGCGGGCATCAACGTCGCGCGCGTGAAGTCGAAGGCGGTGGAGCAAGGCGTCATCACGGCGGAACACGCGGCGCGCATGGGCGAGCGCGAAGTTTTTAATTTAATTTTCCAGCCGGGATTTTCCACGGCGGAAAAAGTCACGAACGTCTCCGGGCGCGGCGTGGGCATGGACGTGGTGAAGACGAACATTGAAAAGATCGGCGGCGCGGTGGACGTGATGAGCGAGCGCGGGCAGGGCACGACGTTGAAAATAAAAATTCCGCTGACGCTCGCCATCATCCCCGCGCTCATCGTGACGGCGGGCGGCGAACGCTTCGCCATTCCGCAGGTGAGCCTGCTCGAACTGCTGCGGCTGGACCGCGCGGCGGCGCAGACGAAAATTGAAATCCTTTATGGTTCGCCCGTCTATCGCCGGCGCGGACAACTGCTGCCGCTGGTTCACCTGGACCGCGAATTGAAGCTGGGCGAAAGCGCCGCCGCGAAAAAATTTGATGACGTGCAGATCGTCGTGGTGCAGGCGGATGGACGCCCGTTCGGCCTGATCGTGGACGCCATCAATGACACGGAGGAAATCGTGGTGAAGCCGCTGGGCAAGCAGCTCAAGGGCATCGCCTGTTTCGCCGGCGCGACGATCATGGGCGATGGGCGCGTGGCGCTGATCCTCGACGTGCTGGGACTCGCACAATTTTCAAAAGTCATTTCCGAAGTGCGCGACCAGGCGCCGCTGGAAAAAGAACGGACGCAGGAACGTTCCGGCGAGAAGCAGACGTTGCTCGTCTTCAACGCCGGGCGCGACACGCGCATGGCGATCCCGCTTTCCACCGTGGCGCGGCTCGAAGAATTTCCGCGCGCGTCCGTGGAGAATTCCGGCGGGCAGGAGGTCGTGCAGTATCGCGGCCAGATTTTGCCGCTCATCCTGGTTTCAAAATACCTGCCGTCGGCCGAGGCCGCGGCGGTCACCACCGACCCGATGCAGGTGGTGGTCTATTCCGAGTCAGGCCGCAGCGTGGGCCTGGTGGTCAGCAAGATCAGCGACATCGTGCATGAGGCCATCACCGTGCGGCGCGCGACGCGGCGGAACGGCATCGCCGGTTCGGTGGTCATCCAAAATCGCGTGACGGATCTGCTGGATGTGCCGGGCATCATCCGCGCGGCGGACCCGTCATTTTACGAAACCGCTAAAGCCAACCCATGAGTCAGACGAAACAATTTTGCACCTTCTTTTTGAACGGCCTGTTCTTCGGCGTGGAGGTGCTGTCGGTGCAGGAAGTGTTGCGCGGCCAGCCGATGACGCGCGTGCCGCTGTCGTCGCCGACGGTGCGCGGCCTCATCAACCTGCGCGGGCAGATCGTGACGGCGCTGGATTTGCGCCGCCGTTTGAATCTGCCGGAGCGCGCCGCGGAAGCCACGCCGATGAATGTCGTGGTCCGCACCGGCGACGGCGCGGTGAGTTTGCTGGTGGACGAGATCGGCGACGTGGTGGAGATCGCGGATGACATTTTTGAGCGGCCGCCGGAGACGATGACCGGCGTGGCGCGCGAGCTGGTGCGCGGGGTCTACAAAATGAAAGACCGCCTGCTGCTGGTTTTGGACACGGACAAGACCGTCAGTGTGCCGCCCGCTTAAAACTCAGAACGAAACCTGAAATAAATTTATACCTATGAATACTGAAACTACGCCCCGCGTCAATCGGCCGGTGGAAACGCACCGGCACAACGGCAATGGCCACGGCCACGCCACTCATGAAGGCCACGGTCAGGCTGCGAACGGCCACGGCCATGTGCCGCCACCGCCGCGCGCCCGCTGGGCGCTCGGTTTGAAGTCCAAGATTATTTTGCCCGCTGCCGCCATTTTGCTCGGCTGCCTCGGCGTGATCTACGCGGTGGTGGAGTACGAGGCGAAGCGGCTGGAGTTTTCCAAACTGGTCGGGCTGTCGTCCGCCGCCGGCGCGGTGCAGGACAAGATTGACCGCTGCCTGTTCGAGCGCTACGGCGACGCGCAGGCGTTCGGCCTGAACCGGACTTTTCACCGCGACCTCGCGAAGGTGGGCGATGCGGATCGCGCCGGGTTTGTCGGACTTCTGAATGACTACGCCAAGAGCTACGGCTGTTATGACTTGAGCCTCGTGCTGGATCCGGCGGGCAATGTCGTGGCGGTCAACACCGTCTCCGGCACGGGCGACGCGCTGCCGAACGCGCGGCTGCTCATTGGCCAGAGCCTCGCCGAGACCGATGGCTACCGCAATGCGGTGGCCGGAAAATTTACGACGGACAGCGCGCCCGGTGCGCTGACGGGAACCAGCGTCACGCAGCCGGAAAAAAGTGCGGCCGTTGCCAAGGTCTATGGCGACAAGGCGCCGACCTGGACGATGACTTTCACCGCGCCCATCCGCGACAGCCAGACGGGCGAGGTGCGCGGCTTCATCCAAAACTATTTCGACTGCGACATGATTGAGAAAATTGTGCTCAACGAATACACGGAGCAGAAACGCCAGGGGATGCCGTCCACGGAATTGAACGTGGTGGATGTCCAAGGCAACCTCATCGTGGACGTGGACCCCAGCGAGTCCGGTTTGTTGGCCGTGCGGAAAACCGATTTGTTCAAATACAATTTCAACGAGGCGGGCGAGGAGATTGCGTTGCAGGCGCGTAAATCCAAGGAGCCGGGCGGCACGGTGTTCGGCAACAACGCGCGCATGAGCAAGGCGGGCGGACATCCGTTTGTGCAACCCGGTGGTTTTGCCCGCAGCGTGAACACGCTGGGCTACGCGGGCAGCGGCTTCACAACTTTTTTCCGCGCCGAAGCGAAAGAACTTTTCGCCATCACGAACACCTTGAAGCAGGCCACGCTGATCACGACGGTCGTCGGTCTGGCGCTGGGCGTCCTCGTGCTGTGGCTTGTGGCGCGGAAGATTGTCGGCGGCGTGGCCAGTGTGAAAGCAGCCGTGGTCGGCCTCGCGGCGGGCGACATCAGCCGCGATGTGCCGGTGAGGACGAACGATGAAGTCGGCGCGATGGCGCGGGCGTTCAACCAGGCGCGCGCCGGGTTGAAGGGGGTGTTCGCCGCCGAGTCGGTGAACTGGAACGAGATCGGCGAGCAACAGCGCGCCGCCGTCCGCCTCACGGAAAATTTGAAAGTCACCATCAACAACGTGAGCCAGAATTCCCAGACGCTCGCGTCCGCTGCGGAAGAATTGACGGCCGTGAGCCAGCAGATGAGTTCCAATTCTGAAGAAACCGCCACGCAGGCAAATGTGGTGGCCGGGGCTTCCGAGCAGGTCAGCAAAAATATCGGCATGGTGGCCGCGAGCGCGGAGGAGATGAGTTCCTGCGTCCGCGAGATTGCTAAAAACGCGAGCGAGGCGACGAAGGTGGCGAATGAAGCCGTGCAAGTGGCGGATGAAACGAACCGCACCATTTCCAAACTCGGCGTGAGCAGTGAGGAAATCGGCCAAGTCATCAAGGTCATCACCGGCATCGCGCAGCAGACGAATTTGCTCGCGCTCAACGCCACCATCGAGGCCGCCCGCGCGGGCGAGGCGGGCAAGGGTTTCGCCGTCGTCGCCAACGAGGTGAAGGAACTTGCCAAGCAGACGGCGGATGCGACCGAGGACATCGGGCGCAAGATCGAGGCGATTCAAAACGACACGAAGGGCGCGGTCACGGCCATCACGCAGATCAGCAAAGTCATTGGCCGCATCAACGACATTTCCAACACCATCGCCAGCGCGGTGGAGGAGCAGTCGGCGACGACGAACGAGATCGCCCGCAACGCCAGCGAGGCGGCGCGCGGCAGCACGGAAATTTCCCGCAACGTGGCCAACGTGAGCGTGGCCGCCAAGAACACGAGCGAGGGCGCGAACAACACGTTGAGCGCGGCCACGGAACTCGCGAAGCTCGCCGCCGATTTGAAGCGCGTGGTGGAGCAGGCCAAGGTCTGAACCGCCGACCGGGGAACCAATATGAAAATGCTCATTGTGGATGATTCGAAGGCGATGCGGACTTTTCTGCATCACCTCGCCACGCAGCTTTCCTTCACGGTCGAGGAGGCGGAGGACGGACTGGTGGGGTTGCACAAGATCATCAAGAACGACCCGGGCGATCCCTTTGCCATCGCGCTCGTGGACTGGGATATGCCGACCATGAACGGGCTGGAGCTGGTCCAGGCGCTGCGGCGCAACAAGGATTTTGACGCGATCAAGTTGATGATGGTCACCACGCAAAATTCCATGGAGCGCGTGACGACGGCGATGGCGGCGGGCGCGGATGATTTCCTGATGAAGCCGGTCACGAAGGAATCGCTGGCGGAGAAATTGCAAATCCTGGGTGTGGTCTGAATTTTCCGGAGCATAAATTATTGTGGCAAAAATTCGCGCATTGGTCGTGGATGACGCGGTGGTGATGCGGAAGCTCATCACCGAGGCGCTCGCGCGCGATCCGAACATCGAGGTGGTCGGCGTGGCGGCGGATGGCCGGATTGCGCTGCAAAAAATCACGCAGTTGAACCCGGACATCATCACGCTGGATGTGGAGATGCCGGAGCTGGACGGCCTCGCGACGTTGCGCGAACTGCGCAAGACGCATCCCAAACTGCCGGTCATCATGTTCAGCACGCTGACGGCGCGTGGCGCGGCGACGACGCTCGATGCGCTGTCCCTCGGCGCGACGGATTACGTCACGAAACCTTCAAACGTGGGCAACGTGACCGAGTGCATCGCCCGGCTGGAATCAGATTTGGTGGCGAAGATAAAAATTCACTGCCGCCATCTGTGTGCGGCAACGTCGGCGGCCTTGCCGAAACTGCCGTCGGCAACGGCGGCGCGACCATTCATTCCTGGGCTGCCAGCGGCGGGCAAGTCCGCCGTGGAAATTGTTTGCCTCGGCACTTCCACGGGCGGGCCGAACGCATTGGCAGAGGTCTTCAAAATTTTTCCCGCCGATTTCCCCGTGCCCATCGTGATCGTGCAGCATATGCCGCCGCTGTTCACGGCGATGCTGGCGGAAAGACTGTCGGCGAACTCGCCGCTGAAATTTCACGAAGGCGGCGAAGGCCAGTTCATCGAGGCTGGCCACGCCTACATCGCGCCCGGCGGTCGCCACCTGGAAGTCGTCCGCAGCGCCGGGCGGCTCGCGCTGCATCTGACTGATGCGCCGCCGGAAAATTCCTGCCGCCCGGCGGTGGATGTTTTATTCCGCAGCGTCGTCGCCGCGTGCGGCGGAAATGTGCTCGGCATCGTGATGACGGGCATGGGCCAGGACGGATTGCGCGGCTGCGAATTGATACGCGAACGCCACGGCCAGATTGTCGTGCAGGATGAGGCCACGAGCGTGGTGTGGGGGATGCCCGGCTACGTGGCGCAGGCTGGCTACGCGGATAAAATTGTGCCGTTGAACCAGATTGCTTTTGAAATGACCAGCCGCGTCGCCACTGGCCGGCGGCTGGTGGCCGCCTGAAAAATTATCATGCCGATTTCCTCCATTGATTTTGATTACGTCGCGCAACTGGCCCGCAGCCAGGCGGCGATCGTGCTGGAGCCGGGCAAGGAGTATCTCGTCGAGAACCGGCTGACGGGGCTGGCGCAACGCGAAGGTTTCGCCACGCTCGAAGCGTTCATCGGCAAGCTGCGCAGTGAGAAAATCGTCAACGGCCTGCACCATAAAACCGTTGACGCGCTGACGACGAACGAAACTTTATTCTTCCGCGACTTCAATCCGTTTGAAGCGCTGCGAAAAATTATTTTGCCGAAGTTCATCGCGACGCGCGGCGCGACGAAACAGCTCACCATCTGGTCGGCGGCGTGTTCCACGGGGCAGGAGCCTTACAGCCTCGCGCTGCTCATCCGGCAGCATTTCCCGCAGATGAATGACTGGCGCATCACGATTCTGGCGACGGACATTTCGCCCACGGTGTTGAAGGCGGCGGGCGAGGGGAGCTATTCGCAGTTCGAAATCAACCGTGGCTTGCCGGCGGCGTATCTTGTGAAATTTTTTTCCAAGCAGGACGACAAATGGGTCATCAAGGACGACATCAAAAAAATGGTGCAGTTCAAGCCGCTGAATTTGATTCAGCCGTGGCCGATGATGCCGCCGTGCGATCTGGTCTTCATCCGCAACGTGATGATTTATTTCGACGTGGAGACGAAGAAGGCCATCCTCAAAAAAATCCGCACCTGCCTGCTGCCGCACGGTTACCTCTTCCTCGGCACGGCGGAGACAACGATGAACCTGGACGCCGGGTTCGTGTCCGAGACCATTGACAAGGCGGCGGCCTACCGGCTGGCGTAGCGGTGGGCGCAGCTTGCCACGGTTGGGCTTCGCATTGGATGCCACTCCCTCTCCTCCTCGGAGGAGGAGAGGGCCGGGGAGAGGAGGCCAATGGTTTGCGAAATAAAAAACCCCTCTCCCCAGCCCTCTCCCCGCTCGTGCCTCGCGGGGCGAGGGAGCCAGACCGCAATCGGGTCAAGCTGCACCCCGTAGCGGTTGGCGCGGGTTTAATTCATTGACTTCACACGTTAAAATTTTATTCTCCGCGTTCCTAAATTTGCGGGAACTGTGCAGTAGCAGTTTTCTCCCGCCCCCAGAGAGGAAGTGAGTGCATTGACCGAGATTAAACTAAAAAAAGGCGAACCCGTGGACCGTGCGTTGCGTCGGCTTAAGAAAAAAGTCGACCGCGAAGGCACGCTCAAGACCGTGCGGATGCGTCGGCAATTTGAAAAGCCGTCCGCCGTCCGTCGTCGCAAGGAAAAGGTTGC
>JAYVQV010000445.1:0-4938 GCA_043776855.1 Limisphaerales bacterium
GATGATGAGCGCGGGCAGCCACACTGAACCCGGCGGCTACACCGGCGCTGGGAAGGAAAAAATTCATCACACCGAACGCGGCATCATCAAGGAACTCGCTTCCGGTTCCAGCGAATGGGCGCCGCAGGAAAACCGCGCGACGAATGCGACCGGCCAGTTCAACATCGCCGACGAACGTCCGCCGGAGGAAGTCGCTGAACTCATCCGCAAGCTCGGCTACGAGCCGGTGTGGAAGGATTGGGATGCGGCGCTGACGGCTTGACAAAACGACGCGCGGCGACAAATTGTGACAGATTTATGAGCCGAGATTTGGTCATTTCCGTCGAAGAAAATTTGCTGGCCGAGGCGCAAAGCCGCGCGGCCAGCGAGCATCAGTCCATTGATCAGATCATGAACCGGCTGCTCGCCGAATATGTCGAACAGAAAAGCCGCCTCGAACAACATCGCGAATTAATGCAGCGATTGGATTACGTTTCCGCCGGACGCAAATTCACGCGCGACGAAATGAATGAGCGCTGAATTTTTCTTCGATACCAACGTCCTCATTTATGCCTTCACGCAGCAGGACGCACGGAAAATTGATGAGCTTGAAATCGTAAATCCATTTTGACGAACGCCCGCCGGAGGAAGTCGCCGAACTCATCCGCAAGCCCGGCTACGAGCCGGTGTGGAAAGATTGGGACGCGGCGCTGACGATGTGAAATTTCTATTGTTAATAATTTTTTGCCTGTTAGCGTTCGTTAATTCGATAAAGCCTAAAATATATGAGCCAACAATTCGGAGCCCAAGCGCCCATGCCTGACAAAAACGATTTGAAGCGACTGCTGCGTGCTGCAGCAGCGTCAAATCGTAAACAAGTCACCGAGCTACAACTTGAAACGGCAGCAAGTGAACTCGTAAAAAAGGCCAGCGTCACTGACAATGACATTGCCCTTCTTGGTGAATCGGTAACTCGAGATAAAGAAGCGTTTGCCGTCGTTGATATAGGCGACATCAATGATGTTTTGGCGAGAGGTAAAAAATAATTTAGAATCATGCAAGCTGGCCGTGAATTCATTGAGGCTCAAGACGCCAAGATAAAAGCGGCTCGCGATGAATGGATGAGAACAGCGGAAGCCTTTGATAAAGCAGAAAAAGCTTCAGCCGGAGATGATGAACAGATTCGCCGTTTAGACAAGTGGCAACGTTCGGCCAGAGAGTTTTTTAGAATTCTAAACGACGCCGTGGTTGATTCGGGGGGGTTGGATGGTCAGTTGTTTGATGCTTGGAAAATCGACAGGATTGCTTCGGCAATCAACGTTCTTAATGGAATCCCAAAACATCAGGAAAATGTTCGCAAACATCGAAGCCGTTTGGGGCAGCCAGATTCAAAGTATGAATTCGACCCGGCTGTATTTGAAAATTTGCAGTCTATCGTTGCTTGGGAACGACCAGAAGAAGCCAGTAAACTTCGCAAAATTTTTACCGACAGCAATTTGCCTACAAGTGGTTTTGATACCCAACGAAAATTGGAACCAATTCCGCTAACTGTTACAAAAGCAGCGACTCCAGCCCAGGTGATACCGGGAAATGCTAATCGTGGCCTTTGGCGTGTGGTTACTTTGACTCTAGGCATTTTTGGAGTGCTAGCAGCGTTATGCGTGATTGCGGGTTTATTTTTTAAGGCGGGTGCTCTTGCGTTGTTTTTTTTCATAATTCTGCTCACTACTGGAATTAGCGTTGGGTGTATAATTGGCGGTGCTTTTGCAGTTTATCGCGGGCTTACAGCCGATACAAAATTTAAGATGTTTGGCGTTGAGTTGAGCAGTCAGAGCGTAGGCGTAGCATTCATGGCAATCGGCCTGATAATTGGTTTTTTTACATTTCGTGAAGTCCTAGGCAAAGTGGACAACATTCCCGCGCAAACCTCGTCATCTAGTTCTTCGCAACAAACAAAGTAATTGTTCGATCATTGCTCAATCGTCCGATTTCAGCCGATTGCGCCGCGCCGTTTCCATGTGATACATTCAACCCATGATTGCGCTAGTTGAACAAAAAAAATCAAACATCGCGGACTTGTGTCGGCGGCACGAGGTGCGGCGGCTCGATTTGTTTGGCTCGGCGGCGCGCGGCGGATTCCAGCCGGAACGCAGCGACCTTGATTTCATCGTGCAATTCACGCGGACGGGCTACGCCGGTTACGCCGATGCGTTTCTGGATTTTGCCGACGCGCTGGAAAAACTGCTCGGTCGCAAGGTGGATTTGCTTACGGAACGAATGATCCGTAACCCCTATTTCCGCGCCACGGTCGAAGCCTCGCGGCAGACGATCTATGAACATTGAAGCCCAAAAACGGCTGCGCGACATCGCCGACGCCTGCGCGGCGGCGGGACGTTTCACTGCCGGAAAAAAATTCTCCGACTACGAAGCCGATGAAATGCTCCGCGCCGCCGTGGAACGTAAGCTGTCCGTCATCGGCGAGGCGTTCAATCAACTGGAAGCCGCCGAGCCTGCCGCAACAGAAAATTTCCCAGAGCTTCGCAAAATCGTCGGCATGAGAAACCGCATCGTTCATGGCTATGACAATTTGGACGAGGAACTGGTCTGGGATGTGGCGCAAAACAGGTTGCCACTGCTGAAAAGGCAAATTGAGAAACTTCTGAAAAAATGAGCGCCATGCCACGCGCCATTTTCATCTTATTTTTTTTTGCGGCGGTTCTGGTTTCGTCCGCCGCCGAGACGAATTATCTCTGCATCATCTGCGGCAAGGGGCCGTTGACCGGGCGCATCTGGATCTCCAAGTGGGGCGCGATTTGTGACAATTGCTACAAGCTGGAGAATCATTGTTCGCTCTGCGGCCTGCCGGTGCGCGCAGGCGGCGGCACGGTGAAGACGGGCGACGGGCGTTTCATCTGCAAGTTCGACCAGCTGAACGCGGTGCTGGACGTGGACGTGGCGAAGGAAATTTTCACGGACGCGCGGGCGGATTTGGTTTCGCTGTTCGGCTCCGGCTTCGCGCTGAAATATCCCGACGTGTCGGTAAATCTCTTCGACGTGGATTACTGGTCGGAGAAAGGCCGGAGCGACGGGCTGCACAAGTTTGGTTTCTCCAGCACGCGCAAGACGCCCAGCGGCCAGTGCACGCATCAGGTGGTGCTGCTCTCGGGCCAGTTGCGCGCTGACCTCGCGGCGACGGCAGCGCACGAATACACGCACTTGTGGATCAACGAAAACCTGCCCGCCGGCCGCGTGATTGATGGCGACACCATCGAGGCCATCTGTGAAACGGCGGCTTACGAGCTGATGGATTCACGCAAGCTGCGCGGAGAATTGAAACGAATCCGGGAAAATCCCTACACGCACGGCGCCATCACGCGACTGCTGGAGGTGGACCAGGAACATGGCTTTCGTTTCATTCTGAACTGGGTGAAGGAAAGTGACGCGGCGAATTTTGAAACGGCGACGGCGGCAGTGGTGGCGAGGCCGGCGAAGATTTCCCCGCTGGCTTTCACGAATGTGCCCGTGGCGCTGCCGGAATCGCTGAAGCTCGGCGGGCTGCTGCTGGAAGGGCAGACCCGCCACGCAATTGTCAGCGGCGTTTCGTTCGCGCTGGGCGAGACGAAGAAAATTAAATTGCAGCGCGGCGAGGTAAAGGTCTTGTGCCGTGAAATCCGCCGGGGCGAGGTGGTGCTGGAAGCGGAAGGGTTGGCCAGCCCGGTCACGCTTAAAATCGGCGAGGAAAAATTTCTACCATGAGCGAAGTCATTGCCAACGGGAAAAAAGTTGCCGCGCAACTGCCCTGCGCCATCGAGGATTTTCTCGTGGCGCAAAACCTCCGGCCGCGCAGTGTCGTCGTGGAGCATAACGGCGAGGCGGTCGCGCCGTCGGAGTTTTCGCGGCGCCAGTTGAACGCGGGCGACCGGCTGGAAATTGTCAAAATCGTGGCGGGCGGTTGAACCATTTGCTTTTCGGAAGCAACCAAACTACTGTCCCCGGTGCGCGCTGTGAACAAGTTTGCTTTGACTTTTCACCGGTTTGCCGCCAAAAAGTAACATAGCTCCGCAATCATTTAACTGAACCACCATGAGTGACACCACCCTATTTGGAAAAGCCGCCGATAGTCTCGGTGGCGTTCCACAGGGTTGTCAGGTGCTGATTTTGAGCGAGGATTTCACCGCCTACGATCGCGCGGTGCAGGTCTGCCGCCGCATCATGGATCAGATGGGACAGCACGGTGAATTTGATTTTCGCTGCTGGAATTTTTCCGAGCTGGCCGATCCTGAAAACGCTCACATCGCCACCAAATACGCCGCCATGGCAGACATGGTGATTGTTTCCACGCAATCGGCGGTGTTGCCAGCGCCGCTGAATCATTGGCTGGACGCGCTACATCTTTCCCGGTTTCGTCCCGTTGGTGTGTTTGCGCTGATCTTGAACAAGCCCGCCCGCCCGGTAGAGGTGGATCGTATGTTGCGCCGCATGGAATCCGTCGCCGCTCATCTGGTCATGGATTTTCTCCCGCTCCTGCCGCCCGCCAACGAAGAAACCGGCTGGCAGCCGCAGTCGCCAGAAAATTGGGACATGACGCTGGGCCGGCCCGACATAAAAAACCAGCGCGACGTGGATCACTGGGGCTTGAACGAGTAACGCTCCCCTGCCCGCTCCGAAAATTTCCCGCCGTTGCACGCTTGCCGCGCGACGCCTTCTCCGCAAAAATCTCCGGCATGAAATTTCGTTTTGCGATGATTGGCCACGCCGGGTTGCTGGCGCTGTTCGTATTGCTCGGCAGCGGGCTCTTGGCCGGGGCGCAGGCCGTCACCAACGCGCCGGTGATTCCAGTCCTCCCGCCAACCGACCGCCCCACAAACTCCGTCCTGCTCATCACGTTCGGCCTGGACAAGATTGATTACCTGCGCGACACCGCGCCGTTCGGCCAGCCGTTGTGGAAATACTTTTCCT
>JAYVQV010000446.1:0-4933 GCA_043776855.1 Limisphaerales bacterium
GAACTCTACGGCCCGGTCGCCGAAGGTCACGTCTCCAGCGCGCTCTGTCATCTTGGAAATATTTCCTACCAAGTTGGTCGCACCATGAAGCCCGGCGAACTCGCCGAGCGGACGCAGGGAAATAATTTAACGGCGGAAGCCACCGGTCGGATGGTCGAACATCTGAAAGCTCACAACGTGGATTTTGCAAAGACGCCGCTTACGCTGGGCGCGCCGTTGACGATTGCCGATGGAAAAGAAAAGTTCACCGGCGAATTTTCCGACGCCGCCAACAAGTTCATCACGCGCGAATACCGCGCGCCGTTCATTGTTCCGGAACTGGCATAAGAACAAGCGCGGCTGCGTCTAAACCATTCGCGCGATTTTTCTTTTCATCTTTCACCCGTATCGGCACAACTGCGCCTGAATGGAATCCCAAACGCCCATTGCCACCGCGACGCCGCTCGTCTCCATCGTCATCGCCGCCTACAACCGCTCAAACGTTCTTGCCCTCACCTTGCGCACAGTGTTGTGGCAGACGGTCACGGATTGGGAGGTGTTGGTCATCGGCGATGCCTGCACGGATGACACGGAAACTGTGGTCGCTTCGTTCGGCGACCCGCGCATCCGCTTCATCAATCTGAAAGAAAATTTCGGCGAACAATCCGGCCCAAATAATTTTGGCGCCCAGCAGGCGCGCGGGAAATTTCTCGTCTGGCTGAATCACGATGACTTCTGGCTGCCCGATCACCTGTCACTCGCGCTGGCAGAATTAGACGCCACTAAAGCCGATCTGGTGTTCACGCTCTGCGAGCGCATCACGGCAGAATCACCGGGCGTGATTTTCAACGCCACCGCCGCTGGCAACTACGACCCGGCGCATTTCGCGGCGGCGTCATGCTGGGTGTTACGACGGGAATTATTTCTTGAAATCAGCTCCTGGCGCCCCGCGAAAGAAATTTTTATGATCCCTTCCGGCGAATGGCTTTTCCGCGCGTGGCGGGCAGGAAAACAATTACGCTTATGTCCGCACCTGACGGTCGTGGCCATCGCTTCTGATAAAACGGCTGGCAGTTATGCCCGCCGCGAGATGAACGAACACGTCGCCCTGCTCGAACGGCTTCGCGCTCCCGACACTTTCCGCAGCATTGAACTGACCCGGCAATTGACTGTTCCCAATGCGGAGGCGCTGAAGACACAGCCCCTAGGCGCGTTGCTCAAGGAGCTGATCAAGCGCCCCATTCGCCGGCTGTGGATCGCGCTGGGCATCCATCCGGGCAGTATTCATTACGCGTTGCGGACCAGAAAAAAAGGCGGCGCGATTGACGTGCTGCGCAAGCGACGCGGCTTGCCGGTAAAATAGAATTGAGTTGAACCGTCTGGTTACTCACACTTCAAGAACTCGCGCTCAACGACGTAAACAAAATGCCTCAACGCAAAAAAACTTCCCTCCCGGCGGCCTCCTGCAAATTGTCCGGCATGAAAAAAGACGGGCAAAGCGTGACCGCCGACTGGCAATTGCTTCAACCTTTGATCGCTGGCGTTAAGTTGAAAGAAGTCCGGCATGTGCCGAAAGAGAGCGGACATCTGACTGAAATCTGGCGCAAGGACTGGGCGCTCGACACCGGCCCGGTGGAACAGGTCTTTCAAGTGCTTCTCAAACCCGGCGGCGTCTCCGCGTGGCACACGCATCTGGCGACGATTGACCGGCTGTTCGCGAATCACGGGCAGGTCAAAGTCGTGCTTTATGACGCGCGTAAAAATTCACCGACCTACAAAAAATTAAATGTTTTCCGCATCGGAACCGCGCGACCCGCACTGGTCATCGTGCCGCCCGGCGTGTGGCATGGCGTGGAAAATATCAGCAGCGAACCATCGCTGTTGCTGAATCTCGCGGATCACGCCTATCAATACGAGCATCCCGACCATTGGCGGTTGCCGGCGGATTCCAGCGCCATTCCCTACCGGTTCGGCGGCGAAAAAAGTTGAATCCGCCAGTTCCGGCGTAAAGACGAAGCTATGCGCGAAATCAATTTCCAGAATTTTGTTTTCGACTACGAGCCGTATCCCCTCGGTGTGAGCCGCAATTTTATCGCGCCGGATTATTACCGCCAACTCGTCGAGCATTTTCCGCCCATCGAACTCTTCGGCAACTTTCCTGACGGCAAATCCCACAAGAAATCGCTGTCTGAACTTTATCAGGCGGATGCCTACCACAAATTTCTGCGCGCGACACCGGTCTATCTGAAATTATATCAATACCTCAAGAGCCATCAGTTCATCCACGACGTGCTCGACTGTTTTGAGAAAAACCACATCCGCCTTGGCCTGCACAATTCCAAGATCACCTCGTCCACGCTCGCGTTGCGGGGACCGCTGTTTCACACCCTTCAGAAAATCCGGCGGAAGTTGCGGCAGAAAAAAGGACTCGCCGCGCGTTTTGAATTCTCCGGCCTGCCCTCGCATGGCGGCAGCATCCGCCCGCATACCGATGCCCCGCAAAAAATCATCACCCTCGTCGTATCCATCTTGAAAGAAGGCGATTGGAATCCGGCGTGGAAAGGCGGCACCGACATCTTGCGACCGAAAGACATCCGCAAGAGCTACAATTTCGATTGCAACTATCTGGAGTTCGACGAATGCGACACGCTTCGCACCATCGAATACGTTCCCAACCAGTGCATCTTGTTCCTGAAAACTTTTAATTCCCTCCACTGCGTCGCACCGATTCAAGGCACCGGCCCACTCCTCTACCGCAAGACGCTCACGATCAATATCGAGTCGGCTTAGGCGTTTCCTGTCCTGCGATACTTGGAACGAAGTTTGTTCAACGCTCGCCCTCATCCCGGCCTTCTCCCCCCGGAGAAGGAGAAATACTCCCTGCGTCCTGTCACAAATCTGCGGCTGGATTGGTTCAAGCGCTGGCAATAACCGGAAACGTGCAAGGCGATGTCCTCTCCTTGGGGAGAGGAAACAGGTGACCAAGTCTCATGACCGAGTGGCGGACTGAAGAAGGCAAGACGCTCAAAGCGATTGAAGGCTTGGCTTAACTGATCTTCACCCACACCGTTTTCAAATACGCCGGTTCGTCGCGGCTGACGGGGAAATCCGGCGGTTGCGGGACGTAATGTTGTTTCAGGATTTTCCGCTTCGCCGCGCGGATGGCGGATTCCACGCTGGCCAGGAATTTTTCCGGCGGCCAGTCCGCCGCGTTGGTCGAAGCCAGCAGCACGCCGCCCGGCTTGACCACCGGCAGCGCGGCGGTAACGAGGTCGCCGAAATTTTTTTCCACGCGGAACACGCCGTTCTCCTTCGACTGCGAGAACGTGGGCGGGTCGAGCACGATGGCGTCGAACGCGCGGCCTTTCTTCGCCAGCCGCCGCAGCCAGTCGAACGTGTCGCCAAAAATAAAATCGTGCGCCGCCGGGTCGAGGCCGTTGAGCGCGAAGTTGCGTTTGCCCCATTCGAGATATTTTTTCGAGAGGTCGAGGCTCGTCGTCCGCGCACCCGCCTTGGCCGCGCAGACGGAGAAGCCGCCGGTGTAGGCGAAGCAATTCAGCAGTTGATAGTTGAGAGTTGATAGTTGAGAGAAATCTGCGGCGATGTGGCCGGTTAAAAGTCGGCGGCGGTTGTCGCGTTGGTCGAGGAACAGGCCGACGGAATAACCCTCATTAAAACTCATCTCGTAGCGGATGCCGTTTTCCAGAATCTCGAACCGTTCCGGCGCGGCTTCGCCGAGGACAAGTTGTGGCGAGGCGTCGGTGGTTTTGGACTGGCGAACGTGGCGGGAAAGAATCTTGTGATACGCGCCGCGCGCGTTGAAAACTTTTGTCAGCCGCGCCAGTTCCTCGCGCTGCGCCGGATTCAATTCGCCTTCCGTCTGCGAGAGCAGGAAGTCGCCGAGTTTTTCCACGAACCAGCCCGGCCAGCCATCGCTTGCACCGTGAATAAGGCGGAAGGCGTTCGTCGTGTGGAGCGCGGGTCTGTGACCCGCAGCGGCCTCGCCAACAGGGGCGTGTGTAAAATGAATTGAAGCGTCTTGGGGTGTTTGGACGTGCTGCGGGTCACAGACCCGCGCTCCGGCGGAAACGCACGCTTCGCGCAAAGCCAGACGCGGCTCGCGGTCGAAATCCACGGGGACAGACAGCTTCAGCAATTTTCCGGTGGCGGGATGCGTGAACTCAATTTCTCCGGCGTGTAAATAAACCCGCGATGAAGCCGTGCCGCCGTAAAGCGTGTCGCCGAGAATCGGGAAGCCGTTCTCCGCTGCGTGGACGCGGATCTGGTGTGTGCGTCCGGTGAGCGGCTCGGCGTGAACCATCTTCAATCCTGAAATCGCAAACTTGGCATCCACGATGGGCGTGAATTTTGTCTCGGCCATTTCGCCACCGGAGCGGCTTGCGTATTTCTCGCCGATGCGGAGCAAGGAAGTCTTCACCGTGAATTCCTTTGGCGGCACGCGCTGGTCGGTGAGCAGGAAATATTTTTTGTGGACGCGGCGGGCGGTAAATTGTTCCGTCAGCGACTTGTTGGCGAGCGGCGTTTTGCCGAAGACGAGGATGCCGCTGGTCTCCTTGTCGAGCCGGTGGATAATGGCGAGCGATGACCAGCGCGGTTCGCGATTTTTCAGCCATTCATAAATCCCTTCGCCAGCGTAAGGTGACGGCGCGTGCGTGTTCCAGCCGGCGGGTTTGTGAACCGCCAGCAGGTGTTCGTCCTCAAAAATCACGCACGGAACCATGCGCGGATGAAAACATTTTCTAGCGCGGGAATAAACCACGAATGGACACGAACAAACACGACTGTTCTCAAATTGACTGCATTGAACCCGAACTCCGAAGTGGATTTTTTGAGTGGGGGTGGCACCGGCTTCCAGCCGGTTGTTTCCGGCATCCTGCCGGAAACCGTCGGAACGGCCACGCCCCGCAGGAACGTGACCGGCGGCTGACGATTC
>JAYVQV010000447.1:0-4933 GCA_043776855.1 Limisphaerales bacterium
AAATCTCGTGGAAGATTTGCGCCGCTGCGCGATGCCCTACACCTGTCCGCATGGCAGGCCGACGTTGATTGAAATGAATTACCGCGAACTGGAGAAAAAGTTCGGGCGGGCGCAGTGATTCAATTTTCCAGTTGCCGGAAAATTGCCGGATTGCCAAATTCAACAACGGAGTTAAATTATGAGCGATGAAACTGCGAACGGATCTGCTCGAACACCTGACCGGAGAAGACCTGCGTCAGGCGGCGATGGACTCGGCTCACCGTTACAAGCCCGAGCCGCTTTTCTCAAAAACTGGGACTGGCTCACTGTCATCAGCATCAACCGAGGAACGTGCGAAAGAAGTCGCGCACAGCATGGAATTAACTCGGAAACTGGAGCAGCGTGCGCACCAGATTGGGAACAACTCCGCCTCGAAACGCTGACCCTCGGCGAAACGCTTGACCGCCTCCGCGCCTATCATCGCCGCGCGCCGTTTCTATTCTTCAACGGAAATACTTTTGCCACCATCGGGCGTGAACTTGTGCTGGCGCTATTCAGCGACCTTCATCCCAGTCGCAAACGGGAAGTTTCTTCCGTCATTGGTCATTACATCGCCGGTGTGCTTGACCGCGAAAACATGGTCAGCCTTGTCGAAAGTTTATGCGCCACGGCGGAATTCAAAACCGGCAACCGCGTGAAAACTCTGCGCGGTTCGCTCAACGGCGTCATTTTGGAGATTCTCGGCGACGGCAAGATTGTCTGGCAACCGGACGGCACGAAATCCGAACTGACCGCGCTGCCGGAAAGTCTGCTGCGGGAAGATTAAATTGAAATGAAGCATGGCGAACATCTGGCGGAACTGGAAAATCTCGTGGAAGATTTGCGCCGCTGCGCGATGCCCTACACCTGCCCGCACGGCCGCCCGACGCTGATTGAAATGAACTACCGTGAGCTGGAGAAGAAGTTTGGGCGTGCGCAGTAAAACAAATGGAATTCTCAACGAATAATGCAAAATAAACCAATCCAACTTTTGGATAGCCTCGACGGAGTTTGCTACACGTTGACACTTGCCCCTGGCCTCGTGCGGTATTTGAAGTTTGAAGATTTTTTGGAAGCAGAGGTGGAAGATGCAATCACCCATATTCGCCGCTTGTGTGAAAACCCAGAAATTGATGCTCCACATTGTCTAATTTCAGCCCAATACAATTTAGAAGAACGCTTTGCTAAATTGATTTCTCCCGACGCACGTTTGATTATTCTAGATTTGGAGGGCATAGAAAAATTCATGGAGGGACAGTCATGGGATGCCCGGCTGCGACTGCATCACAAGCTTGGCTGGTTACATTTTAACAATGCAATGCCCACTGGGGTTTATGTATGTTTCCACAGTTTCCTACACCTTAAAGGGTTTGCCTTCGATGAGTGTTTGAAAGCTTGGGTGAAAGAAGCCTTGGATAAGAGTGTTATTATCAACTCCTACCGAAAATCCTCAGATCATTTTATCGTCGCCTACGATGGTCGGCGGTTTGCGGAATATGTCTTCGTCAAAACGCCCTTTGTAAAAGAAATGCTTTATGCCTTTGCTGCGACAGAAACCGAAAAGAAAGCGGCGGATGATTTGGAACTTCTCCGTCGCAGTAAATTTGATTGCTACATTTATTTGATGGAGGATTTACGAAACAGGACGTTCAAAATTGGAAAAAGTAAAACACCGAGAAAACGCGAACGCACGTTACAGTCAGAGGTTCCACAAATTATCATGCGGTTTTCAATTCCAGCAGACGAGATGTCTGAAAAAGAACTGCACGACCATTTTGATGATAAGCGAATTCGGGGTGAATGGTTTGCATTAACAACGTCCGATTTGACGTGGGTTGTTTCATTCCTGAAGATCCGTGGTGATACTTCGCGGGCAGTCGTTGACTTTGATTGGCTTGGGAAAATTCATTTCAATGCTTGACGCGAGGCGTTTCGTCTGCTCGGCGAGCGTTGTTCAGTAAATGAATTGAACGGCCAAATAATTATGAAAGACGACCATTACAAATTCACCGAGTATTTCGAGAATCAGGTTTTGCGGAAGCGTCCGTATTTGACGAAAGAAATTTGCATTCGCATTGTTGAAAATCCGATCCGCGTCGAGCCGCAGGAAGAAGACCGTTTTCGTTTCTGGGGCAAAGCTGAGGAATTGCCGGGACGCTTCTTGCGCGTGGTCACACTTTCTGATAGTGTGACGATACACAATGCGTTTTTAGACCGCAGGTTCAAACCATGAAACTGAATTATTATCCCGAAACGGATTCGCTCTACATTGACCTCGCCTCGCGTCCGAGTGCCGAGAGTCAGGAGGTTTCCGAGGGCGTGGTTTTGGACTATGACGCGGACGGCAATCTCGTGGGCATTGACATTGATCACGCCAGCCGGAAACTCAACTTGCGTGAAGTCGTCACCAGCCAAATACCCGTCGCCGCATAATTCTTCCGCTTCTGAAAACGCAGGACAAGATGCCTGCCCAATTTCTTCCTCCGAATCTTCCGGCGAGCACTGGCGCTACTGCCTGCAATGCGGCCATGAGCTGATCAACGAAAAATGCAAGCTGCGCTGCCCGCGCTGCCATTATTTCATGAGCTGCTCGGATTTTGATTTCGCCAATTGACCGCGCGGCGAAGGACAAAAATATTTTCGCATGGCAAGCCGACCTGTTTGGGGTAAGCTCGGTCAGCAAAATTTTCATGAAAAACGTTGAACTCATTTCCTGTGCGGATGCCGACGAACTTGCCCGTCGCGCTGCCGGGGCGTGGCTGGAGGTCATTGCGTCGGCGGGCCGCGCGGGCAAGGCCCATTCCGTCGCGCTCTCCGGCGGACGCATCACGCAGAAATTTTTCACCGCCGCCGTCGCGCAGGCCAAAGCCCGCGCCGTCTCCTTCCGCCACGTCCACTTTTTCTGGGCGGATGAACGCTGTGTGCCGCCAGCCGATGCGGACAGCAATTTCAAAATGGCCGCTGAACTTCTGTTCGCGCCACTGAACATTGCCGCCGATAAAATCCACCGTCTGCGCGGCGAAGATTCGCCCGCCGTCGCCGCCCAAAGCGCTGAAGCCGAACTGCGGGGCGTGGCCGTTTCATTCAAAAACCGCCAGCCGGTTTTGGATCTGGTTTTGCTGGGAATGGGCGAAGACGGCCACGTTGCCTCGTTGTTTCCGGGCGCGAGCGCGGCGGTTTTGGACTGCGCGACGCCGTTTTTGGTCATTGAAAACTCACCCAAGCCGCCGCCCACGCGGATTTCATTAAGCTACGCCGCCATTGCGGCTGCTGGCGAAACGTGGGTTCTGGCCTCCGGCACGGGCAAGGAGGCGGCGTTGCGCGAATCGCTCAAGCCTGACGGGCGGACGCCGCTGGCGCGCGTCATCCGCGCGCGGCCGGTGAAAATTTTTTCCGACCTCGCCGGGATTTGACTTTGAATGCGGCGGCGGCGGCCATACGATTGCTGCGCGGCAGAGGCCGGGGGCGACGGGGCGAAAATTATTTGAAAAAACTTTGAACCTTTTCCGCGCTGGTCACGTCTGAATTTTTGTTGTTTGACCTGTTGATTGAAATTTCGCTGTCCGTTTAGGGTTGGCATAGGGGATTTGCTCGCGGCGCGGCTCGGACAGCGCCCCAAGTTGGTCGCGTCGCCCTTCTGAGCGCCTAGGTGAAGGCGTATAATCCTTCTCACCACGAAGGCCGGACGCAAGTCCGGCCTTTTGTTTTTGTTAAATCATCCCTCATCCTCATCGTCATGCTCATCCTCATTCTCAAGAAAAATTTGCGGATGAGCATGACGATGAGAATGAACCATGATTTCCCCGCCGCCCCCGAATTCCACTTTCATTGAACCAAAATTCCGCTAAAATCTTCACGCATGAAACATCAGCTCGATTTCGAGAAGCCCATCACGGAATTGCAGAACAAACTGGACGATTTGCGGGCGCATCCCGAAAAACATTCCCTCGGCATCAGCCTTGAGGAGGAAATCCAGCTCATCGAAAAAAAGCTGGCGGAAACCCGCCGCCAGATTTTCACGCACCTCACGCCGTGGCAGCGCGTCCAGCTCGCGCGGCACACCCAGCGGCCTTACACGCTGGATTACCTGGCCAAGACCTTCACGGATTTTCAGGAACTGCACGGCGACCGGATGTTTGCGGACGACCATGCGATGATTGGCGGCTTTGCGCGGCTGGGCGGACACCACGTCGTCGTCATCGGCACGCAGAAAGGCCGCAACACCAAGGAAAACATCCTCCGCAATTTCGGTTCCGCCCATCCGGAAGGCTACCGCAAGGCGCTCCGCCTGATGAAGCTCGCGCATAAATTCAGCCTGCCCATCATCACACTCATTGACACGGCGGGCGCATATCCCGGCGTCGCGGCGGAGGAACGCCACATCTCCGAAGCCATCGCCGTGAATCTCCGCGAGATGATGTTGCTTGAAGTTCCCATCATCGCCGCCGTCATCGGCGAAGGCGGTTCCGGCGGCGCGCTCGGCATCGGCGTGGCCGACCGCGTTTTGATTTTGGAGAACGCCTACTACTCCGTCATCAGCCCCGAAGGCTGCGCGGCGATTCTCTGGAAAGACCGCGCCAACGCTGGCAAAGCCGCCGCCGCGCTGAAGATCACTGCGAAAGATTTGCTTCAACTCAAGCTCGTGGATGAAATTCTCCCCGAACCGCTCGGCGGCGCCCATGTGGATTACGACACCACGGCGAAAACGCTCCAAGTAAATCTCATCCGTCACCTCGAAGAAATTTCGGCCCTGCCCGTGGCGGAGCGGTTGAAACAGCGCTATGCCAAATTCCGCGCCCACGGCCATTTCGTGGAAAAGCCCGTGGCGGAAGTCAAACCGGCCAAAGCGGCTGAACCCGTCACTGCCGCCTGACCATGCTTTACCCGCTGACGTTCCAGCCCATTTTCAAAGACC
>JAYVQV010000448.1:0-4927 GCA_043776855.1 Limisphaerales bacterium
GGCCAGCAGACGAATGGACTTGAGCCGTTCGCTCTGTGTGCCGGGCGCGTGGAGTTGGGCGTATTGCGCCGCGTCCGCGATTTCAAATTTGATGATGTAGATCGAGGCTCCCGCCGCTTGGAGTGCGCGGTAATCCTTCTCTCCCAGGGTGCCCAGGCACACGCTGATCCCCAGCGGAGTTTCGCGGCGCAAGGTTTTGATCAACGGGAGAACAACTTCCTGCACGGCTTTCGGATCTTCACCGGTCTGGATGTTGAGGTCCGTAATGCTGGCCGGTCGATGATGCACGAGCAATTCGCACAACGTATCGAGCTCTGCGCGGAAGCGGTCGAGGTTGCGATTGTCGCGCCGCATGCCGCAGTAGTCGCAATTCTCCCGGCAGAAATTGGAAACCTCCACCACGCCGCGCAAAAAAACCTGCCGTCCGAAGCGCGCGGTCGCAACTTGCGACGCCTGGTCGTGCCACGCTTGTTGAACCGCGCCCCGCGACCGCAACATCGCCGCGTCCGGAAAGAATGAATCTAAATTCACTGAAACAATGGAATCTCGAATGGGAGCTTGGCGCAAATCAAAACTTCGCGTTCATCGCGTATTTGCGGTCATAAATCCGATGGCAACTCGGCGCGATGCCGACTAACGTGCGAGGGTGAATTGGTCTTCACAATGTGTGGCGGTGATCCCTTGTTTGAACGAGGCGGGCTCCATCGGCGACTTGGTCGCGAGTGTGGGGCGGATTCTTCCGCGCGTCATCGTCGTTGATGATGGTTCTTCGGACAACACCGCCGCCTGTGCTTGCGCCGCTGGAGCCGAGGTCATCCGTCACGCGATTCCCCAAGGCAAGGGTGCCGCGCTCGTCCGCGGATGGACGCACGCGCGGGAGTTGAGTTTCCCCTGGGCTTTGTGTCTCGATGGCGACGGCCAGCACGCCCCGTCTGACATTTCAAAATTCCTCACCGCAGCGGAAAGCACGGGCGCGCCACTGATCGTCGGCAATCGCATGGGACAGGCGGACGCGATGCCATGGTTGCGGCGCGGGGTGAATCGGTGGATGAGTCGGCGCTTATCCCGGCTGACGGGACGCGAACTGCCGGATTCGCAGTGTGGCTTCCGGTTGCTCCAACTCGAGGCGTGGTCAAAACTGTCTCTGGAGACCCGCCATTTTGAAATTGAATCCGAGCTGCTCGTCGCTTTTGCCCGCGCAGATTTGCCGATTGAGTTCGTCCCGATCCAGGTGATCTATCGTCGCGAACGGAGCAAGATTCAGCCCTGGCGCGATACGGTGCGCTGGCTCCGTTGGTGGCACCGGACGCGCTCAAGCCTGTCCCGCAGCCGCGAACCGCTCCGTCCTGGGCGCGTCCTGCCGCTCGCGAATTAAGTTTTCCTCCACAGTTTTTCGCGCCAGCAAAAAAACGCGCGAGCCAAAATCCAGACGGACCCGCGCTCCCTTCATCCCCGCCTGTGCAGCAAAGTTCTTAAATTCTGCGACGCGCCAACCCCGCGCCACCGAGAGCATTCCGTCCGCGCGAAAATTCGCGGGAACACGCAGCGCCATGAGCAGCAGCCACAGGAAGCTCTGGAGCCCCACGTTCCGATGCACATCATGAATGAACACCGCATCGCGCGAAACCCGCCACGCTTCCGCGAAGTGCCGGGTCACGTCGGCTTCGTCCTTCAAGTGGTGCGTCATTTGTGTGCCGATGACCACGTCGAAACTTCCGTCGCAAAATGGGAGCGCGGCGGCCGAGGCGGCGACGTTGCATCCTTGTGGATTGAGTTGGAGCGCGAGCGGGTTCAGATCGAGATTGGTGAAATTCCAATTCCAGCCGCGGCGTGCCGCCCACGCGGTGAGTTCATTCGCCAGTTGTCCATTGCCGGCGCCGAGATCGAGGAAGGAAAGCCGCCGGCAACGCTCCTCGCCCAGCCAGCCGGGGATCAGGCGGCGAAACGGCTCCGCGTTGTGCAGCAGGCGATTGACGCGATTGAGCAGGCGATAACCTTTCGCCACTTCGGCAGCGCTACGATCCGGCCGATCGAAATATTCTGCTTGCGTGCTGCGCCGGCTCAAAAACATGCTGCGAGCTTTAACATGTCTGCCACGCCCGGAAAAGCCTCATCCTCCCCAACCCCCGCTCGTCGGTGGTTGCTGAAGCTGTTGCCGTTTGCGGTCGTCGTAGTGGTCTTCAGCGTCGTGATGCCGCGGGTGGTCCGCGCGAGTTTTGCCGGTGAATCTCCTGCCGGGTTCGGCCGCGGCGTCGCGCACGGTGCCTTGATGCCGCTGGCGATGCCTCAATTACTCTTCGGTAAGGACGTCTCCATCTACGCAAGCGCGAATTCCGGGCGGACTTACAAACTGGGTTACACGGTCGGAGTCAATGCGTGCGGCGCGGTCTTCTTCGGGTTGTCTTATTGGCGTTGGAACCGCTGGCGGCGCGTGGCGAACTCGTAGTCGAAATCGCTCGCCCACTTCAATACCACCACGAGTGGTAAATCTGGTAAACGTCCACGCGCCCGCCGCTGAAATAATCGTTCGCTGGAAACAAGAAAGTCCGGCTTGCGCGATCGAAGGTGAGTTTGCCCGGTCGCTCCGGCTTGTTCGGATCGTAAATCGCAAACTCGATTCCTTGATCCGATTTCTGCGAACCGAACACCACCACGGCGTGATTGATCGTGAGTTGTGGGAAGCGGACGAGGTGAATCACCGCAGAACGATTCCCGGCGATCAGTTCTTCGAGCGACCGCGCGACGGATTCCTGTCGGCTGCGGCTGAAGGGCCACACGACCCGCCAGTGGCCGCGTTGGAAATAGCTCTGCCACGCGCCGCCGCACTCGGCTTTCAGCAGCGCCGCTTGCTCGGTGCTGAAGCTCCGCAGGTCGGCATAGCCGGGAATCACGATGCGTTCGTCCGCGTTGCTTTCATTGCGCAAACTCCGCCCGCGGACGTCTCGAATCAGTTTTCGATACGTTGCTTCGTCCGCCCTCGGTAGCGACGGATCAAAGCGCGCGTGTTGGAAAAATTGCTGCGCCGAACGCGCAACGACAAAGCAGTGGTGGGTGTAATCCGGTTTCGGTTCGTGGCGCTTGTGGGACCATTTCCCGTCGGCATCAAAGTAGTAATCCCAGACGAGTTCGTTCGCGAAAGCGAACGTGTCGTGTTGAAATTCGAACAGTTGGGAATTTTTGGTCAGCGGCCGCGAGCCGGCGCATCCGGAGATTGCGAGCGCAATTAAAGTGAGTGCCAGCCACGAGGCGACGGTGGATCGCCTTGGGCCGGTGGGCTGCCAAATTGATGAGATTCGGGCTCGCAATAACATCACAACATTCTTGCTCGTGACGCTATCGGCGCGTTACCAAACTGACAATGCTTTACGACCGTTGGCGTGAAATTGCGCGCACCCACCGCTCCGAAGTCGCGCTGCGCGACCTTGGCAGCGGCCGCGATTGGACCTTTGCGCAACTGGACACCGACACTGAAGCCGATCCCGCCCCGGATCAGCTCATCGCATTTCCGCAGGGAATTTCCGCTGAATTTGTGCTCGCCGTTTTGCGTGCCTGGCGGCGCGGCCAGGTCGTGTGTCCATTGGAAGTCGGTCAGCTTGCGCCCGCGTTCGCTTCGCTTCCGGAAAATTGCGTTCACTTGAAAACCACCAGCGCCACGACGGGCGCGGCGCGGGCGATTGCGTTCACGGCGGAACAACTCGCCGCCGATGCCCGTAATATCGTCACCACGATGGGCCTGCGCGGCGGGTGGCCGAATCTCGGCGTGATCTCGCTCGCGCATTCGTATGGCTTTTCGAACCTCATCCTGCCGCTGCTGCTTCACGGGATTCCGCTGATGCTGGTGCCGTCGCCGCTGCCGGAGGCGTTGCGTCGCGCCGCGTCGTGCGCTGGTTCGGTGACGCTCGCTGCGGTGCCGGCGCTCTGGCGTGCGTGGCTTGACGCGGGAGCGATTCCGTCGAATGTGCGGCTCGCGATTTCCGCCGGGGCTCCGCTGCCGCTCGCTTTGGAGGCGGCGGTGTTTGAAGGCTTCGGATTGAAGATCCATAATTTCTACGGCGCGAGCGAGTGCGGTGGCATTGCTTACGATCGCACTGCGGTTCCGCGAACGGACGCATCGTGTGTCGGTTCGGCGATGGACCATGTCGAGTTGTCGATCGGCGAATCCGGCTGCCTCGAAGTTCACAGCAGCGCCGCCGGAGAGACGTATTGGCCATCGCCCGACGCCCGCCTCGCTCGGGGGAAATTTCAGACGAGCGATCTCGCAGAACTGCGCGAAGGACAAATCTACTTGCGGGGGCGGGCGGGTGATCAGATCAATATTGCGGGGCGCAAGCTGTCTCCCGAAGTGATCGAGCGCGTTTTGCTAACACATCCCGCCGTGCGCGAATGCCTCGTATTCGGCGTGCCGAGCGAGGATGCGGCGCGCTCCGAAGAAATCGTCGCCTGCGTGGCGTCCGAGGAAAGCCTCGCGCCGGAGGCGTTGAGAGAGTTTGTTCTCGCGCGATTGCCGGCGTGGCAGGTGCCTCGCGAGTGGGTGCTGGTGGATGCGTTGCCGGTGAATGAACGGGGCAAGTTATCGCGGGCCGAGTGGCGGAAAGAATTTCTCTCGCGCGAGCGATGAGGAGCGGGTCAGGCACCGCTCAAGGTCAACTGCGCCTCCAGCACCACCTGATCGCCGACGCGCGCCGTGGCCTGCGCTTGAATCAGGTTTCCCAGTCGCCCCATCACGCGAGCTTCGAGTTGCACAACTTGTCCCGGCCGCGCGGAACCCAGAATTTTCACAGCCCGTAGCGCGGTGAGTTTCAAGCCAGCCAACGGCGGAATCGTCGGGTCACTTTGCGCAACGACGCCCGCGAGTTGTGCCGCGGCCTCGGCCAGCAGAACGCCGGGCATCAACGGATCGCCGGGAAAGTGCCCGCGCAGAAAGGGT
>JAYVQV010000449.1:0-4926 GCA_043776855.1 Limisphaerales bacterium
GAGTGCGAGCAGCCATTTGCTGACGCGGTGAATGGCTTTTGCTGATGCGTTCATAAAATTTGCCAGCGCGTCACTTGGGCTTTTTCAAATCGCGATCCAACGCCGCGCCATCAAACGGAATCACGATGACCTTGCTGCCGTGCGGTTGGTTCCCTTTGTTCTGCTCTTTGGAAATATCAATGACCGCCAGCGTGACGGCTTTCACATGGCCGCCTTCGATATACACGCCGGGGCGTTCCATTTTGTTCCAATGATTGACGGTTCCATCCGTGTAGCGCACGAAATCCGTCGTCGGATCGTAAGCCAATCCGCGCAACGTCCAGTCGTGAATGCCGTCCGCCGAAGTCAGATGATACGCCTTCCGCGCGCTCCAACTATTGACGACGATGTGATAGAGTCCGCCGCTGAACCACACCACCGGGTCTTCCAGATTGCGGACGCGCTGGCCGTCAATCAGCGTCGGATAAACACTCGGCCCTTGCACCGCGTAAGGCCCCATCACGCCGTTCGTGCTGATGAGCACCAGCCCGGAGCGCTGCACGATTTCAAAATTTCCATCCGGTCGCACCATGATGCTCATGTTGGAACCGAGCCGGCGAACATCGCCGCTAAATTCATTCGTGGTGAAAGTGATCGGCCCTGAAAATTCCCACGGGCCGTCCAGCGATTTGGAAATGTAAATGCTTCCCGGCCGCGTCTCGCTGATCAGCACGGCGTAACGGCCATCCGGCAAAACCAGCGCGGTTACATTATGTCCGCGCCCTGCGACGCCCTTGACCACGTCCGGCCAGATAAAACCCTTGTCAACGTAAGGCCCGTAAAGATTGTCGCTGACCGAATGCACGGCGGACGAACCGCCCCAACCGCCATGACCTTTGGCCTGATCCCAGCGGCTGGCGAACATATGGAATTTTCCGTCCGGCGCCTTGATGATTTGTCCGTCCCAATAATACCACTGCTTCGCGCCGGCCTCGGCGGGACTGTTCGTGGCGCGCGGGAGATTTTTCAGGCTGACGTCTTCCAAACCGTTCTTCGCATCGCGCGGAAGAATTTCGGGAGCGCCCCATTCGTTGGTGGACAGCGACCCGACAATCGGCGTCGGCAGAAAATAATCAATGAACGTCTTGTCCGCGCCGCGCGCCGTTAGAACCACCGTCATCGTCGCGCACGCAAAAAATAATCTGGTCAGTTGTCTCATAAATTTTCTCATCGGTTAGGAACAATGTTGTTGGTTTTAATTTCGCTCACGTCATCAAAAGCGATTGCCGGACGCCCGTCGGGAATTTTCGATTCCAGCCGGACATTGTCCAACGCGATGCCGCTGACGTGGTGCGCGAACAGGCCGAACGCGGGCGCGGCCTTGCGGAGACTGCCCATTTCCGGCCAGCGATTGCCGAGATTTTCTGGCGTGAGTTCCTCGACGATGTTCGTGGCGTCCGACGCCGTGCCGCCGCCGGGAAAAATCGCGCGGATGTTTTTGAACGAAAGATTTTCCACCGGATGCCCCGGCATCCCGACCATGACGAAGCCGGAATTTTTTGAGCCGTGCTCGTTGTTGACCGTGATGTTTTCAAAACGCAAATCGCGCACGGATTTCATCGGCGGCAATTCATTCCAGCGCGCGTCCACCCACGCGTTCTTCTGGCAGAACGTCAGGAACAGCGGGCGCGGCACGTTGGTCATCGTGAGGTGCGTGAATAAAAAGTTTTTCATCTCGCCGCCTTCGTTCATCTGGATTTTCAAACCGGAATCGTTGTGGTTGCTGAAGGAGCAATTCGTCATCACCACGTCTTCAAAATTTCCACGCGACAAAAGCCCGATGCGAATCCCCGCCCAGCGACCGGAGAAACTGCAATTGGCGATGTAGAAATCCTTGCACGGTTTGTCCGTCAGCGAAGTTTGCAGGCAGACGCAGTCGTCACCATTGTCGAACTTGGAATTAGTCACGCGCACCTTCGTGCAGCCGTCGAAGTCCAAGCCATCGCCGTTCGAGATGCCGCGACTCCAGATGTTCACGTTGTCAAAGGCGAGGTCGTCGGAATAGCGCCACTCGCTCGTCCACGACGCCGGCCATTGCAACGTGATGTCGTGGACGCGGACGTGCGCGCAGTTGATCAGACGAATCATTTTGGGACGATTTTTTTCGCGGTCGCCTTTGTTCGGAAAAGATTTTCCGCGCCCGTCAATCACGCCGCCGCCTTCGATGGAAATGTTCTTCGCGTCGCGCGCAAAAATCAGGCAGCGATTCATGTAAGGCTCGTTATACATCGTGCGGTCGGTGTCCGTCGTGTAGTCCGCGATGTTCGTGCTGCCGAGAATCGCCGCGCCCGCCTCGACGCGCAGCGTGACGTCGCTCTTCAAATAAATCGTGCCGACGACAAAATTTCCGTTCGTCACCAAAACAATTCCGCCGCCCGCCGTGCTGCATTTATCAATCGCGGCCTGAACCGCCTTCGTGTCGAGCGTCGCGCCGTCGCCCACCGCGCCGAATGTGCGGACATCATAGACATTGGAAATATGGTCGCCCCCGCGCGGCGCGGCGCCGACATTGGCAGAAAATTGGGCGGAAACAATTTTTCCGCCGGCAAGTTCCACCGTGAGCATTTGCGTGACCGCCCCGGTCGAGCGCGATGAATTGAAAACCAGATCAAATTTTCCAAAGCTATGCGCGGCAACTTCCGAAGGCGAGCTGGACAAAGAAACACAACGGCAGGAGGTGTCGGCATTGATGATTTTAACCGCCGCATCAGACCCGTTGGTCAGCACGAATGTCAGCGGCACGTTTTGATTTGCGCCCACAGCGCCAAGCTGAACCTCGGGATTCAAAAAAAGGACGACGGCGGGATCATTCGCAGCTTCCAATTTGACGGCAAGCAAACCAAGCACGCCGAGAAGTGCGGAAGTTAAAAAATGTTTCATGGCAATTGTAGAAGATAAAACGTTTGCGGAGCCATCGGATCAAATGAATTGGTGAAATTGAAATTTCCGTCGGCATCGAACTGATTGGTTAACAGCCGTGACCAATTGGAAACCGGCGTTGCCAGGTTCGTTGCACCGAGCAGATAAAAATTGGCGTTCGCCACGCCGCTATTTCCCGCGAACACCACGCTGCCGCCGGACATTGAAATCGAGCCGATGACCGGAACCGTGGCGACAACGATTGAAAGAACGCCGCCGCTGTTCAGCGCATTGGTGTTCCATGCGAGTCCGGCCGGCAGCGGTGGCAAGATCAGATTTACAAACGCGCCAGTGATGGTTGGCGCGTTGAACAGTTGGAAACTCTCACCCGCTTCCAAATCGCTGCGGCTGGCATCGAGGATTTCCAAGGTGCCGTTCAGATTCAAAGTTCCAAAAACTTTCACGACATCGTTCGTCACCGGATTGTCGCTGATCTCCAAAATCGTCGTGCTGCCGGCGGCGAGCGTGAGCGAGTTGCTGAAGGTCAGCGTCCCGATATCAGAATCGCCCGGAGAAAGCGTTGCGCCGTTGCCGATGGTGAAATTACCTTTGACCAAACCGTAACCAGTCAGAATCTGATTATTGGCCAGCGTCATCGCGCCGGTGGTTGTTCCGTTCACGTCGAGCAAAGCGCCGGACGAAAGATTAATATTCGTCGAACCAGCGATGGAACCGGCGGCAAGCAACGCCAATGTTCCCGCGCCGATGCTGGTGGGACCGGTGTAGGTGTGGACGTTGTTCAAATTCAAAATCCCGCCGCCGTTTTGATCCAGTTCGCCGCTGCCGCTGATGACACCGCTGTAACTGATCGTGCCGCTGCGATTGAAGGCGAGCACGGAGTTATTGATCACGTTGCCCGTCCCTAAAACTCCCAGCGCGCCGCCGTTTCCGATTTGCAACGTGCCACCGTTGATGGTCGTGGTGCCGCTGTAATTATTTGTGCCGGAAAGAATCAAAGTTCCCGCGCCGGTTTTGATCAGCGCGGTCACGCCCGAATCCAGAATCGCTCCGGCAAACGTGCTGGTCGTATTTTTTGCACCGATGCGAAACGTCGGATTGGTGGAAGCGCCGTTGCCCGGGCCGACCATCGCGCCGCTCGCGCCATTTAATTCTCCCACGTCGAGCGTCAGGCTGGTGTGATTGATGACGTAAAAATTCACGCCCGAACTCAAGTTGAACGCCGCATTGGCGAAGCCAGCCACATGGTCCACCCGAAAATCTCCCGTGCCGCTACGCGGTGAAACATTGATCTGACCGGTGAACGCCGACCAGTCGCCACTGATATAATTGCGAATGTAATCCACGGTCACATTCAGCGTGCCGCCACCGGTGAGCGCGCTGCTGAATGGTGAGCTGTAACCCCAGCGCGGCGGCAGCAGCAGCGTTCCCGTTTGTCCGGCCGGCACGATGAATGTGTTGGTCATGCCGCCCCACCCCGTGCCAGTCGAGCCGCCGTAGCCATTGAATTGAATCGTCCCGCCGGCGAGCGTAATCGGCCCGGCGCCCCAGCAACCTTGGTTGAGCATGATGTTGCCGGGAATAATGGTGCCGTTGCTGATGCTGGTTCCGCCGGAAAATGTGTTGGTCGTGTTGAGGGTCAGCGAGCCGGAACTGTTTTTGATCAAACGGCCGCTGCCCGTCAGCGCGCCGGTGCCGCTGAAGGTGAAATTTTTTGCAGCCGTGACCAGAACCGAAGCCGGTTGCAGAGCGCCGCTCAAATTGACGGGAACATTGTTTGAACCGGTGTCGTCCAAAATGACGGAGGTTCCATTCGTGAAGGCAGAGCTGTTGCCGCCAGTGACCCAATTCGCAGTGACGCCAATATCCCAAACGTTATTCACGCCGTCGCCACGCCAAACCAGTCCGGGCGGCAGCGGCAGCGTCGTGGCGCTGTTGGTATTGGAGTAGGCGGAGTTGCCGCCGAGGTTGCTCGCGCGAACGCGATAGTAATAAGTCGTGCTGGCCGAC
>JAYVQV010000450.1:0-4923 GCA_043776855.1 Limisphaerales bacterium
GGAGATGCCGGAAGCCCGCCACCGCGAGCGCATTGTAGCTGGGCAGGGAATCACTATCGACGATGGAGTCGGGCACGATCCGTTGCTTCAAGATGGGCAACAACGTCGTCGCCCTCGCATCGGTGATGACCACGGCATAGACCTTGCCACCCCGTTTTAACAGGCCAAACACCGGCCCCTTGCCGGCCGCGCCGCGCCCACGCTGCGCCGCAATTTGAAGCGATGGCTGAACCAGACGGCGGGGTTCAAATGCGTGGACACCTGCGCCAACGGCCCGGAAGCGCTGAAGCAGATTCCAACTTGGGAGCCTGACGTCGTTTTGATGGACATTCAGATGCCGGAAATGTCCGGGGTGGAATGCGCCAGGCAGCTCAAGCGGTTGCTGCCAAAGCTGCAAATTATGATGCTCACGGTTTATGAAGACACGGAAACCATTTTCAAGGCTTTGCGGGCCGGTGCCTCGGGATATTTGTTGAAGCGTTCCGCTCTGCCCGCCGTGGGCGATGCCATTCGGGAATTGCGACGCGGTGGCGCGCCGATGACCAGCGAGATCGCCCGCAAAGTGGTGGAGGCTTTCCAAGAACAAGCCGCCGCTGCCGCCGCCAAATCTGCCGAGGAAACCCTGACGGTTCGCGAACAGGAAATTCTTGGCCTGTTGACCGAGGGTCTTTCCAACAAGGAAATCGCCGCCCGCTTGGACATCAGCCCCTGGACGGTGAAAAATCATCTGGGCCACGTCTTTGAAAAACTTCATGTCCGCTGTCGGGTTGAAGCCGCCCGGTCTCACCTGAGGCAATCGCGCGCACCGGACGCCAAGCCTGCTGCCTGACCGTGGGAAAACTCGATTGTGCTCGGATCGAACCTTGTTTGCGTTTGTTCATTCAGCACCCGTGATGGCCACGGAGATAGCCCACATTGGCTATTGTCCGGCAACCGTTTTGAATTCATTTTATCTATCAACCAATCGCAAAAAAAATCAGGCCTTGAATTGTGTATTGGTAAAATAAAAATTTATGAACAGAATACCACGGCGTGATTTTCTCAAATTAACCGGCGCGGCCGGTGCCGGCCTGACCGCGTGGCCGCTGGCGAATGCGATGGGTGCCCAGGCGACGGATAAGCCGCATCGGCCAAACATTTTGGTCTTTTTGACTGACGACCACGGCGAGTGGGCGCAGCACGCCTCCGGCAATTCCGAATTGATCACGCCCAACTTGGATCGCCTGGCGCACCAAGGCACGCGCATGACCAACGCTTTCACCACTTGCCCGGTTTGTTCACCGGCCCGCGCTTCGTTTTTCACCGGGCGGATGCCGTCGCAACACGGCATTCATGACTTTCTCATGGAAGGCTTCATCAATGACGGCAGGCCCGGCTGGACGAACCCGTGGTTGAAAGGCCAGACGCTCATTTCCGAACTCATGAAATCCGCCGGTTATCACACCGGCTTGGTGGGCAAATATCATTGCGGCTATTCACGTGCGCCCCAGCCGGGCTTTGACCGTTGGTTCAGTTACTGGAATGCGCAGTATCCGCACAAGGGCACGCAGCATTTTACGGATCAAGACAAGCTGGTGGTGGCCGAGGGTTACCAGTCGCCGCTGCTGACCGAGCGCGCGGTGGACTTTCTTCAGCAACATCAGAAAAACGAAGGCGCGGAAGGAAAACCTTTTTTCCTCTATGTCAGCTACGTGGACACCCACGGACCGCATAGTGGCGCGCCGGACGAGCTGGTCGAGCAGTATCAGTCAGCGACGTTCAAAGATATTCCGGATGTACAATTCATGCCCTGCCATGGAACCAGCAACCAAAAACCGGTCGGCCAGAATCCCGCGCAGGAACGCAAGAAGCGCATTGAATATTACGCCGCCGTGTCCAGTCTGGATCGGGAGGTCGGCAAGGTGCTGGCCGCCCTGCAGGCCACCGGCCAGTTGGACAACACGCTCATCGTCTATACCGGCGATCACGGGCTGAACACCGGCCACCACGGCATTTGGGAAAAAGGCAACGCCACCCATCCGCAGAATTTTTTGGAGGAATCCATCCGCATCGGCTGCACTATTAGTTGGCCGGCGGGCGGCATTCGGCAAAATGTGTCCTGCGACGATTTCGTTAGCCACCCGGATTTGTGGGCGACATTGCTGGAAGTTGCCGGAGCGATGCCGGACGCGGCGACGGCGGCTCAAATCAATTCACCCGGCGCGTCCTACCTGCGCCAATTGCGCAACCAGAGCGTTCAAGGCTGGCGGCAAACGATGATCTGCGAATACGGCAACGCACGCATGGCCCGGACAAAGCACTACAAGTTGATCAAACGCTATCCGTATGCCGGAGTGAAACTTCCCGACGAACTTTACGACCTGGAGCAGGATCCGCGCGAGACGAAGAATTGCCATGATGATCCGGCCTTGAAACCGGTCATCGCGCAACTCTCCGGGGAACTGGACCAGTTCTTCGCCAAATACACGGTGTCCGGCCACAGCGGTTTGGACATGGAACATCAGCCGGAATTTGCCCCATCGAGTCCTTGGCTGAAGGCCGCAAAAAATTCCGAAGGTTGATCCTTCAATCAATTGTCATCGAAGCATCCGAAATCAAATGCGCTTCTTGACATAGAGCGGCTCATTTTTCAAGCGGGTGGCAATGCGTTCAATCTCCGGCAGGGCGTGGGCAAAGAATTTTTTGAAGCCCCGGCACAAATAATTCAAGCCTGGTTCGCCATCCGGCGTGCGGATGAACCGGTTCTTGGGACATTCGCCCCAGCAATCCTTGAGAAAGGCGCATTGACGACAATACTGCGGCAAGCTTTCGCTTTTGCTCAAGCCAAAGGCTGCCTGCTCCCGTGAGAAAACCATTTCGCCCAAGAGACCCGTCTTGACGTTGCCCAGCCGATACTCCGGGTAAACGTAATGATCGCAGGAATAGACGCTGCCGTCATTTTCCACAGCCACGGCCTTGCCACAATTCTCGCTGTAAACGCAAATCTGCGAGGGATACCCCATGTGCTGGGCCACCAATGTTTCAAAATGATTGACCATCACCTTGCCGATGTCATTTGACAGCCAGCGGTCAAACACCTGGCACAAAAAATAGCCCCAATCATCCGGGTCCACCGACCAGTCGGTGACGATGGAATTAGGCTGGCCGGGGCGCGCCTCGGGGTCGCCGTCTTTGGGCAGGTTCGCGTCATTCCACTTTTGCGGCGCCAGCCGCTTGAAATCCCGATGCTCCACGATGGGGATGAACTGGATGTGTTTGGAATCAAGTTCCTGCCGCAGGAAACGATAGACATCGAGCGGACGCCGGCCGTTGAACCGGTGAACGCAGGTCAGAGTATTGAAGGGAACAGCATACCGTTGTAACAGCTTCGCTGCGGCAAACACCTTGTCAAATGTCGGTCGCTGTCCCTTGGTGACCCGGTAGTGATCGTGAATTTCGCGCGGGCCGTCAATGCTGAGGCCCACCAAAAAACGGTGCTCTTTGAGAAACGCGCACCACTCCTCGTCGAGCAAAGTGCCGTTAGTTTGAAGATCGTTCCCGATCTGCTGGCCAGGCCGGGCATGTTTCTTTTGATAAGCCACCACCTTGCGGAAAAAATCCAGACCCAACAAAGTCGGTTCACCGCCCTGCCAGGAAAAAATCACCTCGTTGCCAGTCACGCCCGCAATGTATTGCTGAATGAAGCGCTCCAACGTTTCATCCGCCATCTGGCCGGCACCGGGTCCGTCCGCCAGATATTCCTTGCTCAAATAATAACAGTAAGTGCAGTCAAGATTGCAGGTCGAGCCGACCGGCTTGGCCATCGCGTGAAACTGCCTAGGCATGGATACTGATGTGCCATGAGACGGATCGCCGACAGCAGAAACATCGTTCATGGGAACATCTTAACTGGCCGGATGTTCGCTTACAAATGGATTCACTTTTACAATTTTTTGCCGGCTCCACATGACCCCGGTTGCCGGTGCCAGCGACGGCCTTGACGGCAAAAGTGCAAAGCAGATCATCGCGGTTGAGCTTTACGTCACACACGCTGAGTTGCCGAGCCTGTCAGGCGCAATGAGGGAAACGCTTAATAAAGCATGGTTACGTGATTTTTGCAGTTGTGGGGTGGTGTCGGAACTGAATCAATTTCAAGATCAGCTTTCGCTGTTACTGGCTTCGCTGACCGAGCAGCAACGGCTGCAAATCCAATACTATTGCGATTCTGATTATCGGCACGAGTTGTTGCGCTATAACGCCGAAACCCAAAAGGCATCCAACGTCGGGACGCGCCGTTCGCGCAACGAACGCTTTGAACGGTATTGGCGGCTGATGACCGAACGCAAATTGCGGCGGCAACGGCTTGTCTTTTACCTGTCACGAAAAATTGAAACTTCGTCCAAAGGCATCAAATCCGCCGCCGCGCTCACGGAATACTACAATCAGCTTTTGGGGCAGTTGCGGTCGGAGTTCGAGCATACGCACGAAATGCTCACGGAAATTTTTGCCGGACAAAGCGCCCGAATCATTCCGATGAAGGACGCCGACCATTTTCGGCACTACAAAACATTTCTGAATCCGACACTGGCCGAGCGATTCGACTACGACCCGATTGACGGCTTCGATCCGCAATTGTCCATTCAGGAAAATTGCTGGCATCGCGAAGGCGCAGGCTAGGCCGATTTCGGATTTTTCATGGATGGCCGCTATCATTCCATAATCGCGCTGGCCGAAGATGACTTACCCAGGAAACCGATACCGCCGACATCATTCCCGAACTGATCTACACCCCGGCGCAGGCGGGGTGCATCTTGACACTGTTCTTAATTTTTCTGCCAGACTTGGAGCCAGTCCTTGTTGCGGCGGGCGCGTTCGAGGGCCAGGAGGCGGCGGCGACCCGGTGGGGTCCAGAACTGGCCGCAGCGTTTGAACCGGCCTTGCAGT
>JAYVQV010000451.1:0-4906 GCA_043776855.1 Limisphaerales bacterium
CCTCGCTCCGCTCGCCCTCCTCAAAGACGGGCGCGCCAGACAGGGAAAGTCCTGCTTTGCTAACTACACGACTTGTCCTGCTTTGCTCGCCCCGCGACAGCGTTGTTTTTTCAAAACCTCGCTTGCTGCTGCGACTAAACGGTGTTTTCCTTGGGCGCGTGAGCCGGCCTTACGAAGAAATTCTCGACGGTGGAACGCTGCCGCGTTCCGCGCCGAGTGAGCGCCATGAAAAAATCTGCGCGCGCCTGCACCGTGAAATGGCCATCAGCGTCAACGGCCTCGCCGCGACCCAGCTTTTGCCGCCGCGTTCGCAGGTTCAACTGGCCCGCACGACGATGCTTTGTCCCGACCTGGCGCTGGTGACGACTGCCAGCGGGAAACTTTTTCTCGCCGTCGAAATTGTCAGCCGCGATGACCATCGCGCGGACACGGTGGTGAAAAAGGAAATCTACGAGCAACTGCGCGTGCCGCGTTTGTGGATGGTTGACCCGCGCTATGACAACGTGGAAGTTTACCATGCGTTTGAATTTGGGCTGCGGCTGCAAACCATCTTGGCCGGCAAAGAATTTTTGGAGGAGAAACTGGTTCCGCAATTCAAGATGACCATCGCCGACTTGTTCGCGCCGTAGAAATTTTTGGCGGCGGTTTTTGCGCGGCGAAATCATGGTGGCCCCCGAGTCGTGAAAACGGCGACTCCTTTTTACCGAAGCCATGCAGTAGAAAAACTGGTCTCACGCAAAGAGCGCAAAGGGCGCAACGGAGAGGAATTATTTCACGCGGTGAAATGACTCACGGAATGGGGCGTGGGACACTGGCAGCCAAAACCCCCGCTCGGACTTTGCCTTTGCGACCTTTGCGACCTTGGCGTGAGGTTGCTTCTGCATAGGTTCGGTTTAACTTCGGTGTTCAATTCACTTGCACGACGACGGCGGTGGTGTTGTCGCGGCCAGAATTTTCCACAGCGGCTTCCACCAGCAAGTTCGCCGCGGTCGTGCCGGATTTTTTGGCATCGTGCCGGAGCAGTTCGACCAGCGCGTGATCGAAGAGTCCTTCCGTAAGGCCATCCGTGCAGAGGAGAAAAAAATCGCCGGGCGCACACTTCACCGCGCCGGTGTGCGGCGTGACAAACTGGTTCGCGCCGCCGAGCGCGCGTTGGAGGACGTTGCGGCGCGGATGGGTGCGGGCTTGGTATTCGTTGATTTCGCCCATGCGCAGCAGCCAGCCGACGTAGGTGTCGTCGGCCGTGAGCTGTTTTATGTCCGTCTCGCCGTGGGGCAGGTGATAGATGCGGCTGTCACCGATGTGGCCGAAGAACATCCACCCCGGCGTGAACCACGCGAGGCTCATCGTCGTCTGCATCCCCTCAATCTCATCGTAGCTGCCGCCAAGATAGACCAGCGCCCGGTGAATCTGGGAAAAGAGTTCCGTGAGGATGTTGGGAAAATCTTTTTGCATGGCGGCGGCGGATTGCGAGAACGCGCGCGGCAGCAGCCTAGTGATTTTTTCCACGGCGATGTTGCTGGCGAATTCACCCGCCTTGGCGCCGCCCATGCCGTCGCACACGGCGAAGGCGAAGGAATTTTTATCCGCCGCCGCCTCGCCAATTTTGCCAAGCCGCTGCACTTCGCGGGAATCAAACATGAGGCCAAGGAAGGCGTCCTCGTTGTTTTTACGCACCTTGCCGATGTCCGTGCAACCGGACCAATGCAAGGAATGCGCGCTGTGTTTCGACGAAGATTTCATGGCGGTGTCGGCAGGATGGTGGCGAACTCAAAATCAATCAAACAAAAGCGTCCGTCCTTGATGCGATAGGTGACGTTGCGGATGTCCGGGTCGTCGTGGCGCACGCCAAATTTTTCCAGCTCGGCGAAAATTTCCGCGCACCGTTTTTCATCCAGCCGTTCGACGCGCTGACCGCAGTTGCTCGTGATGATGCGATGTTGCGCCTGGTCCGCTTCGAGCAGGCGCGGGACGAAGTCGCAGCCGTGCGCTTCGAGGTGGCGCAGCACGCGCACCTCGTTGGCGAAACGCGTGGCGGCGTCCGCGCCGTGGTAGTTCTTGAACACGCGCCCGTCAAACGCGAGGTGGACGGTCGCGCGCAAGGTGTCTTTGACCTTCAGCACGGTTTTACTTTTGCACAGCGCGGCCAAAAAACGACAGAAAAATTTCAATTCACGAAAGCCGCCAACCAATCCGTGAAACATTTCCGCCACGAAAGCAGCCAGTGCCCATCGGCAAAAGCGGATTGTGGATAATTAGCCGCGCAAAATTCTTGCCCCGTGGCATCAGCCCTGCTAAAAAATCGCACCACAGATTCGGCCACGCTGGCTGGGATTTCTGTTTCACTGACGACAACCAAAAACATAACGACCATGGCCAAATATAAATTAGAATACATCTGGCTCGACGGCTACGAACCCGTCGCCAACCTCCGCGGCAAAACTCAAATCAAGGAGTTCGCCAAATTTCCGAAACTCGAAGAACTCCCGATGTGGGGTTTCGACGGCAGCTCGACGCGTCAGGCTGAAGGCCGCACGTCGGATTGTATGCTCAAGCCCGTCGCCGTTTATCCTGACACCACGCGCAAGAACGGCGTGCTCGTCATGTGCGAAGTCATGATGCCGGACGGCAAGACGCCGCATCCGACCAACGCCCGCGCGACCATTCTCGACGACTCCGGCGCGTGGTTCGGCTTCGAGCAGGAATATTTCCTCTACAAAGACGGCAAGCCCCTCGGCTTCCCGTGCCAAGGTTATCCGTATCCGCAGGGACTTTACTACACCGGTGTCGGCTACGACGCCGTCGGTTGCATCGCCCGCGAAATCGTTGAGAAGCATCTCGACCTCTGCCTCGACGCTGGCATCAACCACGAAGGCATCAACGCCGAAGTGGCGAAGGGCCAGTGGGAATTCCAAATCTTCGGCAAAGGTTCCAAGAGCGCTGCGGACCAGATGTGGATGGCGCGCTACCTCCTCATGCGCGTTTGCGAAAGCTACGGCGTGGATGTGAACTTCCATTGCAAACCGCTCGGCAAAGATGTGGACTGGAACGGTTCCGGTATGCACGCCAACTTCTCCACCACCCACATGCGCGAAGCTGGTGGCAAAGATTATTTTGAAACCCTCATGGCCGCGTTCGACAAATACAAGAACGAACACATCGCCGTTTATGGTCCGGACAATCATCTTCGCCTCACCGGCCTGCATGAAACGCAGTCCATTGACAAGTTCAACTACGGCATCGCGAACCGTGGCGCGTCTGTGCGCGTGCCGCACAGCTTCGTCAACAACGGCTACAAGGGCTACCTGGAAGACCGCCGTCCGAATTCGCAGGGCGACCCCTACAAGATCGCGAGCCGCATCTTGCAGACGATTGCGACGGTCCCGACCAAGAAGGGCAAGAAGTAATCGTAAGATTGAAATTACCAAACGGCGCGAACGAAAGTTCGCGCCGTTTTTTATTTCCAAGCGGGAAGGTAATTTGACCAGACGTTTCAAGTTGTTTTTTTACTCTTGAAACGATGAACCGAACTCTCCGGCAATAAAACTTGCCGCGTCTGCGCGCTTGTGAAAAAATTCACGTCCTATTTATGGCACACGTCAAATTACACATCCCCGGACCCGTTGAGGTCAGCGAAAAAACTTACCAGGCACTTTGCCGCCCGATGATCGGTCATCGCGGCCAGGGGTTCAAAGACCTCTACGCAAAGATGCAGCCGCAGCTCCAGCAACTGCTCTACACCAAGCAACTGGTGTATCTCTCCACCTCATCCGCGTGGGGCGTGATGGAAGGCGCGGTGCGCAACCTCGTCCAGAAAAAAGTCCTCAACTGCATGTGCGGCGCGTTCTCCGACAAGTGGTTTGACGTGTCGAAGAAATGCGGCAAGCAGGCCGAAGCGCTCCAAGTAGATTGGGGTTCCCCGATTCGCGCCGAGGCGATTGATAAAAAATTGGCAACGGGCGAATTCGACGCGCTCACGCTGATTCACAACGAAACTTCCACCGGCACGATGTCGCCGCTCGCAGAGATCGCCGCGCTCAAGAAAAAATATCCCGACGTGATGTTCATCGTGGACGCCGTCAGCTCGCTCACCGCGCTGCCAATCAAGTTTGACGAACTGGGCATTGATGTGTTGCTTGCTGGCACGCAGAAAGCGTTCGCGTTGCCGCCGGGACTCGCGGTGTTCGCCGCGTCGCCCGCCGCGCTCGCCAAGGCGGCGACGACGAAGGATCGCGGTTACTATTTCGACTTCGTGGAATTCGAGAAGAACGCGAAGGACAGCATGACGCCCAGCACGCCGGCCATTTCGCACATCTACGCGTTGAGCAGCAAGCTTGATGAATTTTTTGCCGAAGGTCTGGACGCGCGTTTCGCGCGTCACGCCAAGACTAACCAGATGACCCGCGACTGGGCGGCGAAGCACGGCTTCACGCTGTTCCCCGAACCCGGTTTTGAATCCGTCACGCTCACCTGCGTGAACAACGGCGCGAAGCCCGGCGGTCGCGCGGTGGACGTGGCCAAACTCCAGAAGCTCGTGAAGGATCAGGGCTTTCTGATTGACGGCGGCTACGGAAAAATCAAGGGCCTCACGTTCCGCCTCTCGAACATGGGCGACGAAACGGAAGCCACGATGAACCAGCTTTACGCGGCGCTCGACAAGGCGATGGCGCAGCTTTAGGCGAATCGCTCGCAAGAATTCAAACCGGCGGAGGCAAAAGCGTCCGCCGGTTTTTTGTAGCAGCCGACGTAAGGAGGCTCTGACTGATCGCGGCGCAGAATTTTTGAGCCTGCTCACGTTGGCTGCTACAAAGCGGAAAATTTTTTCTTTGTCGCCCCGCTCGGTTTCGGCATGATTCGCGGCAAATGTATTTAGGCAAAAAGATTGTCGTGGTGATGCCCGCCTACA
>JAYVQV010000452.1:0-4891 GCA_043776855.1 Limisphaerales bacterium
CCCGCCCGAAGAATAGCCAAGCGTCATCAGGAAGAACCGCCGAGGAATCTTAGCAACCATCGCATCACCGAATCCGACCGGCTCGGTGAAGGCGGACCGAAGCAGAAGTTTCAGCAGAATCTCAAGGCGATCAAAATACTGCGGACGCTAGACGCCGAAGAACGTCCGGCAACGAGCGAGGAAAAAGCCGCGCTTGTGAAATACGTCGGCTGGGGTGCAATGCCCCAGGTCTTCGACGTGGACAGCACAGACTGGCGCAAGGAGCAAATCCAGCTTTCTGAAATCCTATCCGATGAGGAACATCGTTCCGCCCGCGCTACCACCCTAAACGCTCATTACACCGCACCGACCGTCATCGGCGCGATGTATCACGCTGCCGAGCGGTTCGGTTTCAAAGGCGGTCGCGTGCTTGAACCCGCGTGCGGCATCGGCCACTTCGTCGGCCTCATGCCCGAAGACATGCTCCGCCGCTCGACTGTCACCGGCATCGAGATTGATCCGTTGACCGCTCGCATCGCCAAGGCGCTTTATCCCGACACGGATGTTCGCCCCCAGGCGTTTGAGCAGACGAAGCTCGCCGACGGATTCTACGACCTCGCCATTTCCAACGTCCCGTTCGGCGATTACACCGTTCACGACCCGCGTTTCAATAATTACAAATTCCAAATCCACGATTATTTCTTCGCCGCCGCGTTGGAGAAAGTGCGTCCGGGTGGTTTGCTCATGTTCATCACTTCACGCGGCACGATGGACAAGTTGGATTCGACATTGCGTGAAATGCTTTCAACGCGCACAGAGTTGCTCGGCGCGATTCGACTGCCCAACGATGCCTTCAAGAAGAACGCCGGCACGGAAGTCACGACCGACATCATCATGCTCCGTAAGCTCCGCGCTGGCGAAGTGCCCACCGGCACGGCTTGGAAAGAAACGGCGGCTTACACCAACGACATCGGCGAAGCCTTTACGCTCAACGAATACTTCACCACCCGACCGGAAATGATGCTGGGCAAAATGCGCCTCGCGGGTGGGATGTATGGCGGCAACGATCCGACACTTGAACCTGACGGTCGCAAACTGGCGGAGGCACTGGCTCAAGCCATCGAGAAATTGCCGCAGGGCATCTACGAGGCACAGGCACATAAAATCGCCGAGCCGACCCTCGAAGAATCCATTCCAGCGCCCGATTTCGTAAAGCCCAATGCCTTCTGTCTCCACGATGGCATGGTTTGCATCCGGGAGGAGAATGTTCTTCGTCCGCTCACCGACTTGCCCAGCGAGACGCGCTCACGAATCCGCCATTTGATTCCGGTGCGCGATGCAGTCCGCGATTGTCTGCGGTCGCAGATGGACGGCAGCGCCGAGGAACACGTTGTCGAAACGCGGCAACGACTCAACCAGGCTTACGACCGTTTTGTCGGGCGCTTTGGTCCGGTCAATCTTCGCGCCAACCAGCGCGCCTTTGACGGTGATCCCGATTTGCCATTGCTCCTCTCGCTGGAAAATTTCAACGACGAGACGCAGCGGGCGACGAAGGCCACCATCTTCCATGAGCGGACGATTCACCACCGGCAGCCGGTCGAGTCGGTCGCCACGCCGAAGGAAGCGTTGCTCGTCACGTTGAACGAACACGGTTGCGTTGACCTCGACCACATGGCCGACTTGCTCAACAAACCAGTGGCCGAATTTCTACCCGACTTGAAAGGGGTCATCTTTCTCAATCCGCAATCAAACCAATGGGAGACCGATGACCAATACCTTTCCGGCAACGTCCGTGAGAAATTGTCCGTGGCGGATGCAGCGGCAGTGACCGACCCGCGTTTCGCCGAGAATGTCGAGGCGTTGAAATCCGTGCAGCCAGCCGACCTTGCGGCCACGGAAATTGACGTGCGTCTTGGCGCGTCTTGGCTGCCGCCAGGGGACGTGCAGGACTTCACGAATGGATTGCTCAACATCCCGTCCGGTGTAGAAATCGGCCACATCCACGCGCTCGGTGCGTGGCACATCAGCGCAAATTGGGAGGCGAAAGGCGCGACCGCGAACACGACGGATTGGGGGACTGACCGCTACACCGCGCTCGAACTCATCGAGGACGCGCTCAATCTCAAAACGCCCACGGTTTATGACACGGTGGATAAAAAGCCCGTCGTCAACGCACAGTCAACGGAAGCGGCTCGCGAAAAGCAGGAACGCATCAAGGAACGGTTCAAGGAATGGGTTTGGTCTGATGACTCGCGGCGCGAGCGGTTGTGCCGTCTTTACAACGACACGTTTAATCATACGCGCGTCCGAACCTTCAACGGCGATCACTTGACCTTACCCGGCGCGAGCGGGGCGATTCAACTCCACGCGCACCAAAAGGCCGGTGTCTGGCGCATCCTCCAAACCCCGAACACGCTGCTCGCCCACGTCGTCGGCGCGGGCAAGACCTACACGATGGTTGCCGCTGCGATGGAGTCGCGGAGGCTCGGTCTTTCCGGCAAGCCGATGTTCGTAGTCCCCAATCACATGCTCGGCCAGTTTTCTACCGAGTTGCTGACGTTATATCCGGGCGCGAACATCCTGGCCGCAGGCAAGGAGGATTTTGAATCGCAAAACCGGAAGAAACTTTTTGGCCGCATCGCCACCGGCAATTGGGATGCCGTGATTGTCACGCACTCCGGCTTTGAACGCATCCCGCTTTCTCGTGAAACGCAGGAGCGGTTTTTCAAGGAACAATTGCACGAGTTGGAAATGATCCGGCGCGAGCACGCTGACAGTTCCAACCGCAGACTCGTGAAGGAACTCGAAAAAGCAAAGAAGCGGCTCGAAGCCAAACTTCAGACGCTGGCCGCTGAACACAAGAAAGACAACACGTTGACCTTCGAGGAACTCGGCGTGGACCGGCTGCTCGTGGACGAGGCGCACTATTTCAAGAATCTGTTTTACGTCACCAAGATGACGCGCGTCGCCGGTCTGCCGCAGACTGCGAGCGAACGGGCGTTCGATATGTATTTGAAAGTCCGTCACGTTCAGTCGCTCAACGGTGGCGGCGGCGTGGTGTTTGCAACTGGCACGCCTATCGCGAACAGCATGGCCGAAATGTTCACGATGCAGCGGTATCTTCAACACGACGAGTTGAAGAAGCACAACCTGCATCACTTCGATTCGTGGGCTGCCACGTTCGGTGAGCCGGTGACGGCAATGGAGCTTTCGCCCGATGGCGCGGGCTATCGGTTAAACACGCGGTTCGCGCGGTTCATCAATGTGCCGGAGCTGATGCAGATGTTCCGCCAATCCGCCGACGTGCAAACGGCCGCGATGCTGAATCTGCCACGCCCAAAACTGGACGGCGAAAAGCCCACCATCCGCAACGCACCGGCCACCGAGGAACTCAAGGCGTTCGTGCAATCACTCGCCGCCCGCGCCGAGCGGTTAAGGACGGGGCGGGTTGACCCCAGCGAAGACAACATGCTCAAAATCACTTCGGAAGGACGGAAGGCGGCGTTGGATATGCGGCTGATGAAACCGTCCGCGCCGGACGAGCCGCAGGGCAAAGTGAATCTCGCGGTCGAGAGGATTTTTGAAATCTGGCAGGAATCCAAACCGGAGCGTTCCGCGCAGATGGTCTTCTGCGATCTCTCCACGCCGAAAGACCGGGGCTTCTCCGTGTATAACGACATGGCGCAGAAGTTGGAAAAGCTCGGCATCCCCGGCAGCGATATTGCCTTCATTCAGGATTACGATTCCGACGCTTCCAAACTCACGCTGTTCCGCGACGTGCGAGCAGGCAAAGTCCGAGTGTTGTTTGGCAGCACACAGAAAATGGGTTCGGGGACGAACGTGCAAGAACGCTTGATTGCCTTGCATCACCTCGACGCGCCGTGGCGACCGGCGGACGTGGAGCAGCGCGAAGGGCGGATTCTGCGGCAGGGCAATAAAAACTCTGTGATTCAAATTTTCCGCTACGTCACGGAAGGCAGCTTCGACGCCTATATGTGGCAGACGTTGGAGACGAAGGCGAAGTTCATCGCGCAGGTGATGACCGGCGACATGACCATCCGCCGCCTAGAAGATTTGGATTCAGCAGCATTGACCTACGCGGAGGTCAAAGCCATCGCGTCGGGCAATCCACTCGTGATTGAAAAAGCCCAGGTGGACGCCGAATTGATTCGGTTGACGCGGTTGCGTTCCGCCCACGCGGAGGAACAATACCGCATCCGCTCCAATCTTCGCCGCTCGCACGAGGACGCCGAAATATTCACGACACGCCTCGCCAATCTACGGCAGGACTTGGGCGTTCGGCAGGACACGTCAGGCGATAAATTTCGCATCGAACTCGACGGACAGGAAACCAACAACCGTGGCATCGCGGGCGAACTGATTTTGCGCCGGGCAGAAAAACTGAAGGCGCGGTTTGGCGACGACATTCGGATTGGGCGCTTTGCCGGATTCGATTTGTTCATGCGTCCCGGTTTTAACAACACCGCCGAAATGGTTGTGCGCGGCAGCAACAGTTACGGCGCGCGGGTCACAGACTCGGCACTCGGCACAATCCGCTCCCTCGAAGTGAACATCCAAGGCTTCGAGGAGCGTGCGACCAGACTGGAGACAGACATCGCCGACGCCCACAAGCGCGTCAAGGAGCTTGGGGAAAAAGTCGGCGCGAAGTTTGAACGCGAAGAACGCTTCCAACAGTTGAGCCGCCGTCAGAGTGAGATTGAAGAAAAGCTCGACCTCACCAAGAACCAAGCGCCGAGCCAGGTTGACGCCGATTCTTCCGAGGAAACCGCGCAGAAGATTTCCGAGAAACAAACCAAAGCTCATTCGCCCCGGCCTGCGCGGCGGGCGGCAGTCCGCGTATGAATGTGACCGCCCAACAAACCGAATTCTTGAGTTGGAAAATTGTTCCCGC
>JAYVQV010000453.1:0-4881 GCA_043776855.1 Limisphaerales bacterium
AAACCTGCCCGCCGAACCGCAGCGCGAGCGCACGATTCAAAAATCCGTCAACGCCCTGCTCCTCGAATCCGCGCAGGCGATGGACGAAGGCAGCCAGCCGTCCGAGCCGGATTCCGTCGAGAGCAACACGCATCGCAAAACAATTTGGAAACTGTCGCAGCTCACGCGCGAAGGCGCGGATTTTATTTTGTCCGTGCCGCCGGAAGGCGCGGGCGAACCGGAGGCCATCGGCACGCAAAGCATTGCCTCGACCGCGCACTGGACGCGACGCGCGGATGAGATCGCCCGCCGTCTCGGTGAGAAACTGGAAGCCGGCCCGCTCTCGCACGTCAGTGGAAAAAATCTGGATCGTCAGGTCGTGATGCTGTCGCATGGCGACCGGTCGTTTTTAATCGGCTGGCCCACGGACGCCGCCGACAACCTGTTGGAAAAAAGCCGAAAACTTGTCGCCTCATGGGATTCCTAAAAAAATTATTTGGCGGACGCCCCAGCGTCCAGCAGTTGCCCTCCGGCACCATCACGGTGGACCGCAATGGAAACATCGTGGCCTCCACCATTTCGAGCGGCTTTCCAAAAAAATTATTGCAGACCATCGGCCACGACGTGCTGGAACTGCTCCGCGAAGCCCGCGTCGCGCAGATGCCGCTCGCGGAAGTCAGCCTGCATTTCGGCAGCCTCCGCATCACCGCCCGCGAACTGCGCGGCGGCGCGATTATTTTCCTGCTCCCGCAAACCGCGTTGTTCCCCACGCCCAACTCCTCACGCCTATGACACCCAAGGACATCAACCAACTCGTCACGCAAATCGAGACGCACATCGAATGTTGGAAACAGTTCAACCAATTCATCGGCCAGGCGCGCGCGAAGAAATTCGGCGCGGCGGACGACAACCATTTCCTCGAAATCAAAAGCATCATCGTGCAGGAATTGGAATTGATCTACGCCAGCATTGAAGTCCAGTCACCCACGCGCGAGGAAATCCATCACCTCATCACCGCCGCGCCCTCGCTGCGTTTCTTGAGCGAGGTGAGCGAAGGCGGTTTGCGCAGTCTCGAAACCCAATGGCACAAGATATACATTGGCTGGCACGCGATTCTCGGCCAGCTCAAGGTCAAGCAGCGCGCCGAGGAGCAGAAAACTTTCTGGGGAAAAAAATAAACGGAAGCGTCGGAGGCCGGGTTTGACCCTAAAACCCGGCTGTGGTAATACTGAAAAAGTATGACAACCGTATCCTTCAAGCTGGCGGATGCCGACCTGCGCCGCATTCCCGCGCGCAACCGCAGCGATTTTTTCCGAACTGCCGTCCTGGAAAAGCTGGCCGCCACCGCCCCGGCCGCAAAAAAGAAACCGGAACGGACGTGGGTAAAAAAAATGCGGGCGTTGCGGCAGGCGCACACCGCCACCGGCGTCACGCTGCTGGACGCCGATCAAATCGCGGCGGAAATCCGCGCCCGGCGCGGAGGGCTGGCGTGAAGACGTTTCTCGATTCCAACGTGTTGCTCGCGGCGTGGAAGGGCCGCGAGGCCGAAGCCGCCGCCGCCGAAGCGGTGATGGATGACCCGCACCGGAAATTTTGCACCTCCGAAATGGTGCGGCTGGAACTTCTGCCCAAGCCGCTCTTCTTCAAAAATAAAATCGAGGCCGAATTTTTTGGCCTGCACTTTGACCAGTGCGAGACCCAAGCCATTGGACCCGTCGCCGGCCACGCGTTTGAACTGGCGCGGCGGCACGGCCTGGCCGCCGCCGATGCCATCAATCTTGCCAGCGCCATCGCGCTCGGCGCGGATGAATTTGTGACGCTGGAAAAACCGGGCAAGCCCATGTTCCGCGTCCAAGAACTGCGCGTGATCAGCCTGCACGCCGCCGCCGCTAAATAATTTTCCTGCCGCTGCGGGGTGCATCTTGCCACTGTGCTTGAAGGCAGAATGAAGTTGGCTTTCCTCCTCGTCCTCGATTTGAGCCGGCGAGGACGAGGACGAGGACGAGGAGGATTGGTCAAGAACAGTGTCAAGATGCACTCGCCCGCGCGCCGCGAATAGAATTCTCCTTGCCCGCGCTGCCAGCTTTACAGTCAAATGATTCATGCCTGACTGGTTCATTAATCTCATCCTCGGCGTCGTCGAGGGCATCACGGAATTCATCCCGGTTTCTTCCACCGGCCACCTGCTCGTCGCGGAAAAATTTCTCGGCACGCATCGGAGCGAATTGTTCAACGTGGTCATCCAATGCGGCGCCGTCATCGCCGTGCTGCCGCTGTTTCCGCAGCGGCTTTTCAAATTCGCTTTTGAGTGGCGGCAAAAGGAAACGCAGGACTACCTCCTGAAAATTTTCGTGGCGTTTGCCATCACGGCGGTCGGCGGGCTGGCGTGGAAAAAACTGGGGCACTCGTTGCCCAAGGAATTGTTCCCTGTTGCTTTGGCGCTGCTGGTCGGCGGCCTTGCGTTTGTGGCGGTGGAATTTTTCCTGCGCGGCAAAAAGCTCGGAACGGAAATCACCTGGAACATCGTCATCGCCGTTGGCCTCGCGCAGTTGGTGGCGGCGATTTTCCCCGGCACTTCGCGTTCGGGGGCGACCATTTTGTTCTGCCTGTTGCTGGGCTTGAGTCGTCCGGCGGCGACGGAGTTTTCCTTCCTCGTCGGCATCCCGACGATGCTGGCGGCGGGGGCAAAAGAAATTTTGGACGAGTTACGTCATCCTGTCATCGGTGCGCCGAAAGAAGATTGGGGAATGTTGCTGCTCACCACTGCCGTCGCCGCCGTGGTCTCTTTCGTGGCTGTGAAATGGCTGCTGCGCTTTGTGCAGACGCACACGTTCAACGCCTTCGGCATCTACCGTATCGCGCTGGCCATCGCGATTCTGCTGCTCCTCAAGTGAGCAACGCGCGGCGGTGCGCTATTGCCGTTGTTTGATGGCGCGGATGGCGTCCACGGCGGCTTGGCTGGTTTGCTGCTCGCTGTCGCCGACCAGCTTTTGCAGCGGGTCAAGGCTGGCCTCCGTGCCAATCTGCTGAAGGATCGCGCAGGCCTGTTTTTGCGTTTCGGAATTGCGCTCGCCGAGCAGGGTGATGATAATTTTTTCCGCCGGGGCGCCGATGTTGATGAGGGCAGAGTTGGCATCCTGACCATACATATTGCCGCCGCGGGCGATGAGGTCGGCGAGCGGCTGGATGGCGCGCTCGTCTTTCAATCGGCCAAGCGCCTTGGTGGCGGCCTGCCGGTAAGTCCATTCGGAATCTTTCAACAGCTTGAGCAGGACGGGAACTTCATTGGTGGTGGCGTGGGTGCCGAGAAAATTTCCCGCCGTCATCCGCACAAACGAATCCGAGTCCAAAGCCATCGCGGCGATCAAGCTGACAAATTCATCCGATGGCTTTTCCATGTCCACACCGTTCAACTGGCGCAGCGCCGCGCGGCGGACTTCCAGCTCGGGGGATTTCAAATCGGCGGCGATTTTATCCAGGTCGGGCGCGGTCAGCTTGCGCGGCGGCGCGGGCGGCGGCGGTGGCGCAAGCGCGGCAGCGAGTTCGTCGCCGGTCAGCAGGCGTGATTTGAAAACGACCTTGGCTTTGCGCGCGGTGGTTTCGGTCTGTGAGACCACATCGCTCTGCGTTTCAATCTTGCTCATCAATCCGGCGGTCCGGTCAAAGGTGAAGCCCGATTCGCTGGTGGCGATGAGCCGTGGCTCGTTTCCGTTTTGCGTGAAACTTTCCAGCTTCGTCTGCTGGTGCCACTCCACCGTGTCCGCCGTGAAATTTTTTGTGCGCGTCGAAACGTGGCGGGACAAGGTCAGCGTGGCGGGCGTTTGCTGCGGGTAGCCCATGTTGTAGCGCATCGAAAACGGCTGGCCGTTCATGCGGGCGTTCATGAAATTTTCCGCCGGACCGAACCAGAACGGATCATCCAGCGCCGCCACGAGGTCGCTGGTTTCAGCGTTGCCAGATTTTGCGGGTAGCGGTTCAAAGATGGACTGGACAAGTTTGCCGAGCGGCACGGCCAGCACATAATCGCCGCCATCGCGCAGCTCCAGGCCGCGGTCGTTCAGCTCGATTTCGCAGTCGTTCGGAAAGACATTCGCGTTCGGCATCATGCCGCCGGGATAATAATTTTGATAAAAGCCCGGCCCGCGCTGCGGCGTGCGTTTGACCTCTGATTTCAAAATGGCGCGGCAGAAAATTTTGGCGGAGTTCGTCGTCACGCTGCGCGTCGCCAGCACGACATTGCCGGTCGTCACCTCGGAGCCAGTCTCGCTGCGCACGGAAATCTCCACGGCAAAGACGTTCGTCTGGCCGGCGGAAAATTTGTAGCGCGGCATGGCGTCGCGGGCGTGCAGGCTGAAAGTGGAGCCGAGCAAAAGAATTCCGACGCGGAAGAGGGCGGTTGCGTTCATGCCGCGAGCATCCGCTTCTGGGTAAAATCTGCAAGCCAAAATTATCTGCAATTCGCTTGTCATCCCCGGCGGCGTGGCCCGCGGAATTTTTGCTGGGCGAACGCCCGCTGTTCACCGACTTCGAACTGTTCGGCATTTTGGAAAACTTTCTTTTCTCCGGCCATTATAGCTTGCCCAAGTCGCTGCCGAACCTGCGCGCGTGGCATCGCTGCCTGAAAAGCATCCGCATCGCGCGCTGACACTTGCCGCTTGCTGGCAAAATTCTCCTGCCGCAAACTCCGCCGATGCAATCGCGCAAAATTGGCTGGCTGATGCTGGGTTTGTTCTTCTGTTCCGGCGGCACGGCGCTCGTGTATGAAGTCGTGTGGTCAAAATTTCTCTCGCAGATGTTCGGCAGCACGATCTACGCGCAGACCGTCGTGCTCGCGGCCTTCATGGGCGGCCTCGCGCTCGGCAACAAACTCCTCGGACGTTGGGCGGACCGCGCCGTGCAGCC
>JAYVQV010000454.1:0-4875 GCA_043776855.1 Limisphaerales bacterium
GTCATGTCCTTCAACGATTTTTTATCGGCGTTGCGGATGACGGGAACGAGCACGCCATCGTCAGCTTCCACGGCGAAACCAACATCAATGGAAGACGGATGAATAATTTTATTTCCCACGAGGCGACCGGCGACAGCGGAATTTTCCGCAAGCGCAATCGCCAATGCCCGCAAGGCGTAGAGCGCGGGGCCGGGTTTGGGATTCGAGGCTTTGCGATGGGCGAGCACGGCATCGAGCGCGACGGGCAGGCCGACGGTCGCGAGCGGACGCGTCCAACTGCGGCGCATCGCATCGGCCACCGCGACGCGCATCGAGGAAGCGCCGCTCATCTTGTGTTTCTCCAGGCTGGAAATGTATTTCTCGAAGTCCTCGACCGTCACGCGTCCCGCCGCGCCGCTGCCAGCGACGCCCGCGAGGTCGGCGGCGTGCAGGCCAAGTTCGTCCATGCGTGCCTTGAGTCGCGGTGAAAGATAGCTCGCGCCCGCAGCATTCGCCGGCACGGGCAGGCCGCGAATGGTCGGTTGGACGTGGGATTTGCCACTGTTCACACCGGACTTGGAAACTTGTTCGGTGTCGGCGGACTCGGATTTTTTGGGTTCAGTGACATCCAGTCCGAGGCGCGCCGCTTCTTCCTTCGTGGTTTCAATCTGGCCGAGCGTTGCGCCCACCGCGTAGCTCTCGTCCACTTTTGCGGAAAATTTTTCGATGCGACCCTTGCATGGCGAGGCGACGGTCATGGTGGCCTTGTCGGTCTCAACTTCGATCAAGTCCTGGTCGGCCTCGACGTTGTCGCCGGGCTTCAGCAGGAACTGGACGATGCGGGCCTCGGCGATGGATTCGCCAAGCTGCGGCATGATGATGGGAATGTGCATACAATTAAAAATTAGAAATTAAAAATGCAAAATTCAAAGGCAGCACTCCGGCGTGAAGTCCGGGTTTTTTAATTTTTAATTTTGAATTTTTCATTTAGTTCAGCTTCTTAAAATTTTCCGCGCCGCTGCCGCCACGGCGCGGACGGTCGGACGATGCGCCGCCCAGAGGTTCGGGTGAAACGGAACCGGCGTGTCCTTGGAATTGAGACGTTGCGGCGGCGCGTCGAGCAGGCCAAAGCCCTCGCTCATCACGCGGGCGATGACTTCGGCGGTGACGCCGCCCCACGGCCAGGCTTCACCGACGCACAGAAGTTTTCCGGTGCGCGCGACGCTGGCGATGACGGTGTCGGTGTCGAGCGGTTTCACGGAACGCAGGTCAACGACTTCAATCTCCCAACCTTCGGCGGCAAGTTCAGTGGCAGCTTCGAGCGCGTCGTGAACCATCGCGCTGTAAGCCACGATGGTGAGGTCACGGCCTTCGCGGGCGATGCGCGCTTTGCCGATGGGCAAGGCTTCGGTCGGAAGTTTTTCCGCTTTGAGATGGCGGTAGAGAAATTTGTGTTCGCAGAAAACGACCGGGTCATCAATCGCCACCGCTTCGAGGAGCATGGAGTAAGCGTCTTCCACCGTCGCGGGTGTAAGGACGACGACGCCGGGATAGTGCGCGTAAATCGCTTCGGGCGTCTGGCTGTGGAACGGCCCGCCGCCGGACGTGCCGCCGAACGGCAACCGCACGGTGATGGGACAAGAAACGCCCGTGCGCCAAAAAAGTGTCGCGGCCTGATTCACAATCTGATTGAAAGCGACCGTGGAAAAATCCGCGAACTGCATTTCAATGATGGGCCTCATGCCTTCGATGGCCGCGCCGACGGCGAGGCCAATCATCGCGTCTTCAGAAATGGGCGAGTCGAGCACGCGCCCCGGAAATTCTTTCGCCAGATTTTTGGTGGCCTTGAACGCACCGCCGAACGAGCCGACATCCTGCCCGTAGATGAACACGCGCGGGTCATCACGCAGGGCGTGGGCCTGGGCTTCGCGGATGGCGTCGAGGTAGGTGATCATGCAGGAAAGGAAGAATGAAGAATGAAGAATGAAGAAATACTCTTCGCCTCACTCATACAAAATGTTTCTTCATTCTTCATTCTAAATTTTTCATTCATGGTCGCCGCCCTCTTTGAGCCGTTCGGTGGAAAGCGCCGTCCAGTTTTCCGCGAACGGATCTGGCGCTGGCTCGCGTTGGACTTGCGCCACCGTCTCGTCAATTTCCGCGAGCGTCTCGTTGCGCCAGGCGGCGAGTTGCGTGGCGTCGGCCAGTTTTTCTTTCAGCAAAAATTCTTCCGCCAGTTTCAGGCAGTCGCGACCGAGCGGAGATTTTTTCAGCGCCGCGTCAATGTAGCTGGCGTCATCATGTTCGCCGTGGCCGCAGAGGCGGAGCAGCGAGGCGACGACGAGTTGCGGTCCTTCGCCAGCGCGCGCACGGGCGACGGCATCGCCGAGAACGGTGAGGCAGGCGTTCAAATCCGTGCCATCAACCGAATGGCCGCGCACGCCGTAGCCGATGGCCTTGTCCGCGAGATCGGCGCAAACAAACTGCCGGTCGTTCGGCGTGGAGTAGGCGTATTGATTATTGGCGACGATGAGGATGAGCGGCAATTTTTCCACGGCAGCTTGGTTCAGCGCCTCGTGAAATGCGCCGGTGGAAGTCGCGCCTTCACCGAGGCACGCGACGCCGACGATCCCGGAAATTTTTTTCTGACGACGCGCGAACAGGACGCCATTCACCACCGAAATCATCGCGCCGAGATGCGAAATCATCGGCAGCAAACTTTCCGTCGGACGACCGCGATGGACGTTGCCATCGCGCCCGCGCATGGGGCCGAGTGATGAGCCGAGGTAAGTGCGGACGGAATCCAGCATCGTTTCGCCGAAAGCCAGCCGCCCGGCGGCATCGCGGATGAGCGGGGCGAAGACATCGCCTTTTTTGAGGAGAACGCCGGTGGCGGCGCTCAAGGCCTCCTGCCCGCGTCCGAGGAAAACGCCGCCCTGAATCTTGCCCGCGCGGTAGAGCGCGCCGAGTTTTTCGTCCAGCAGCCGGGCGCGCAGCATGAAGCGGTAGGCGGCGATGGCCTTCGCGCCCGCAATGCCCGGCTCGGAAACAGTCTGCAACATGGCGAAAGTTTATCGGCGTCACCGCAGGCCAGCAATAAATCTTTCCGGGAACAAAAAGGAAATGTCCGTCGCAAATCTTGCCAGCTTCACGGTTTGTTCAAACTGCTTTTGCCCGGTTAAACCTGAAAACCGAAATGAACTAACCGCAAAGAACGCAAAGAACGCAGAGAACGCAGAGAACAAAATGACGGGGATGCGTTTGGGTAAAAAGTTGCACGGACAATTTCTGGCAGTGGCGTTTCCATCCCGAAGGTCTGCCTTTTGCGTTCTTTGCGTTCTTTGCGGTTAGTTCATTTCGGAATTCGCGTTAAAATAAAAAAGCCGGAACGATTCACGTTCCGGCTTTCAACGTTTCGCATGAAAAACCCGCAGTCAGTTCAGCGTGTAGTTCCGCCGAATGTAAGTCGGCACGTCCAAGTCCTCGCCGCGATGCAGCGTCGGCTCGCTCTTGTCAAAGCGACCTTTGGAAACAATCGAGAGCGGCAGTTGCGTCTGCACGGCTTTGCTGCCAGAACGCCGCGAACGCGATGGACGCGCGATAATCACATCGCGCGGCGCGGCGGTCGGCGTGGCGGAACGCGGCTCCACGCGTGAGGGCGTGGCGGTCGCGACTGAACTTTTCTTCGCGACGATGACGGTCACGCACAGCTTGCCGGTGAGCGTCGCGTCGAGGGCTGCGCCCATGATGATTTGCGAGTGGTTGCACTGGCGCTTCACCTGTTCCAGCACGCGGTTGATTTCGGCCATCGTCAAATCTTTGCCGGCCGTCAGGCTGACCAGCACGGCCTCGGACTCGGCCAGCGCGCGCCCTTCATCCAGCAGCGGATGCGCGAGAATTTTTTCCACCGCCTCGCGCGCCCGTCCCGCGCCGGCAGTCTCGACGAACGCAAAAGAATTTTCTGCATGACGATCCTTCAGCAGCCCGCACAAATCCTCGAAGTGAACCTGAATCAATCCGGGCCGCGTGATCAACTGCCACACACCGCGCACGGCCTCGTGCAGGAAAGCATCCACGCGCTCGAACATCTCGACGATGCTCGTGTTCTCGTCCACCAGCTTCAGCACTTTGCGTCCCGGCAGGCAGATGACGCCATCCGCCGCCGCCTGCAATTGTTCGAGGCTCGCCTGCGCCTGCGCCTCGCGTCGCGGACCTTCGCCCTCGAACGGCAGCGTGACAAACGCCAGCACCAGCGCGCCCGCTTCACGCGCCGCGCGGGCAATCACCGGCGAAATGCCGCTGCCCGCGCCGCCGCCAAGTCCGGCGAGAATGAAAACCACATCCGCACCGGCGCAGGCGGATTTGAGATTGGAGAACTGCTCGTCCGCGAGCGAACGCGCGCGTTCGGGGTCGCCGCCGGAGCCGAGGCCGCGCAGCAATTTGTTTTCGAGATGAAATTTCAGCGTGGCATTCGTCGCGTTGAGCGCGGCGGCGTCCGTGTTGATGGCGGCGGTCTGCGCGGCGGCAAACTCCGGCGTGGCGAGCAGGCCGAGCATCGCGCCACCGGCGTTGCCGACGGCGAACATTTTCACGACCGGCCCGGCGGGCGTTTCCGGAATGAGATTCGATGTTTGAGTTTCCATAGTCATCCTTTCAAGAGCGGTGCATCAGCCTGCTAAATGCTTTTTTAATTTTCGTCGCGGAAAAAAAGGGGCGCGCACCGCGCTGCCGATTTTTGAGCGAGCCGTATTTCACGAGGCCGATGGCGGCGGCGAACTCCGGCTGATCCAGCGCGGTAGTCAGGCCGCTGATGGCGCAGGCGTGGGCGGCGGTGACGTTCATCTGAAAAACATTTTCCGCGAGCGTCACGATGCCCGGCACGCGGGACGTGCCGCC
>JAYVQV010000455.1:0-4830 GCA_043776855.1 Limisphaerales bacterium
CGACGGCTCACAGAAAGAGACGCGCCACTTTGAAATTTCCCTCGAAGGCTCCGGACTCAATTACGAAGCGGGCGACGCGCTCGGTGTCTGGCCGACGAATTGCCCGGAACTCGTCACCGAAATTTTGACCGCGCTCGGTTGCGACGGCGAAGAATCCGTGCCGACCGCCAAAGGCGAAATGCCATTGCGCAAAGCGCTCACCAGTTTTTACGATCTCGGCAAACCGACGAATGAATTATTGCAAGCCATCGCCAGAACAACTGAAACCGCCGCGTCTTCTCCCTCGCCCCTCGGAGGGGAGAGGGCCGGGGTGAGGGGTGAGAACGTGGCCGGACAATCAGATGCAAACACGGCGTCCAACAAACTTTCTCACCCCTCACCCTCAATCCCTCTCCCCTCCGAGGGGCGAGGGAGGCCGGACTCCGCCGCGCCGACACTCGCCGCGTTGCTGGCACCGGAACGCGCGGATGATTTGAAAAAATGGCTCTTTGGCCGCGATGTGCTGGACGTGCTGCAACTCGCGCCCAAAAAAATTCCGGCCGCGCAACTCCCGACACTGCTGCGGAAACTCGCGCCGCGCCTGTATTCCATTTCGTCATCGCCCAAGGCGCACGCTGGACAAGTTCATCTGACCATCAACGTCGTCCGCTACGAAAGCCTTGGCCGCGCCCGCAAAGGCCTCGCCTCAACCTTTCTCGCCGACCGCGCTGGAGAAAACGTTCCGGTGCCAATTTTCTTCCAGCCTGCGCACGGCTTCCGCCTGCCGGCAAATCTGGAAACGCCCGTCATCATGGTCGGCCCCGGCACCGGCGTCGCCCCCTTCCGCTCCTTCCTGCATGAGCGCGCCGCCACTGGCGGCAAAGGAAAGAACTGGCTGTTCTTCGGCGAACAGCGCGGCGCAACGGATTTTTATTATCGCGACGAACTGGAAAAAATGCAGGCCGACGGTTCACTCACAAAACTTTCCACCGCGTTCTCGCGCGACCAGGCGGAGAAAATTTACGTCCAGACCCGGATGCTCGAAAACGCCGCCGAGCTGTGGTCGTGGCTCGAATCCGGCGCACATTTCTACGTCTGCGGCGACGCGAGCCGCATGGCGAAGGATGTGGACGACGCGCTGCACAAAATTATTTCCACCGCCGGCGGCAAGAGCGCGGACGAGGCGAAGGCTTACGTCGCGAAATTAAAAACGGAGAAACGCTATCAACGCGACGTGTATTGATATGAGCGCGACTGAAATTCCCGTCCAGCACGTCAACGGCGACCCGCTCAATGACGAGCAGCAAAAATATCTCGAAGGATTTTTTGCCGGCCTCGCCGCACATGGCGTGTCGTTCGGTGATGTCCAGCCCGCGCCGGCCGCCGGCAAAACCATTTCCCTCGACGATTTGATTTTCGAGGAGCGCGTGAAGCACGAGCTGCACCCGCTCGACGCCTACGACCAGATCATTGAGAACGCGGTCAACAACAAGACGCCGGACAAGGAGGAAATTTTTCGCTTCAAATGGAACGGGCTTTTTTTTCTGTCGCCGAACAAGGAGGCGTTCATGTCGCGCCTGCGGATTCCCGGCGGCGCGCTAAAAACTTTTCAACTGCGCGAACTCGCCGCCATCGCCAAGGAACTCACCAGCGGTTACGTCCAGATTACGACGCGCGCCAACCTCCAGATGCGGCTCATCCAGCCGCGCGATTGCCCGGAGTTTTTGCAGCGCATCCAGTCGGTCGGCCTGCACACGCGCGGCGCAGGCGCGGACAACATCCGCAACCTCACGGCGAATCCCACGGCCGGCATTGATCCGCACGAGCTGATTGACGTGACGCCGTTCTGCAACGAACTCGCGCACATCATCATCAACGACCGTTCGTTCTACGACCTGCCGCGCAAGTTTAACATCGCTTACGACGGCGGCGGCCTCATCGGCACGGTCGAAGACACGAACGACATCGGCGCGAAGGCGGTGCAGATTGGAGCGCCGAGCACCAGCTCGGCTCGTTCCGATTCTCTCAACCAACGTGCCGAGCCGGTGCTCGGCGCTCCAACCACATTACCGCCCGGCGTTTATTTCCGCCTCTCGCTCGGCGGCGCGACCGGCCACAAGGCCTTCGCGCGCGACCTCGGCGTTTTGGTCAAGCCGGCGGAGTTGAACAAGGTCATCGTCGCGCTCGTCCGCGTTTATATCGCGAACGGAAATCGCACTGACCGCAAAAAGGCGCGGTTGAAACATCTGCTCGAAACATGGTCGCTGGAAAAGTATTTGGGCGAGACGGAAAAAATTCTCGGTTACAAGCTGGCGAAATCCCCGGCGGATTTGAAAGTAGAATACGGCGAAACAAAATTTCCGCACACGCACCTCGGCGTTTATCCGCAGAAGCAAAGTGGCTTGAACTACATCGGCGTCGCCATGCCCGTCGGCCAGATCACGCCGAAGCAGATGATTCGCGTCGCGGAAATTGCCGACCTTTATGGCTCCGGCGAAATCCGGCTCACGGTCTGGCAGAATTTCATCATCCCGTATGTGCCGGACGCCTTCGTGGAAACCGTCAAAAAGGCGCTGCGTAAAATTGGTTTCGATACGCAGCAAAGTTTGTTGCGCGGCGGACTCATCGCCTGCACGGGAAATTCCTACTGCAAATTCGCGCAGTCGAACACGAAAGATTACGCGCTCGAACTCGCGGATTATCTCGATAAAAAAATTACGCTCGATGCGCCCGTCAACATCCACCTCACTGGCTGCCCGAATTCCTGCGCGCAACATTACATGGGCGACATCGGTTTGCTCGGCGTGAAAGTGCGCGGTGAGGACGGCTACCACGTTTTTATCGGCGGCGGTTTTGGTGCGAACCAGGCGGTCGGGCGTCAGGTTTTTTCCGGCGTGACGACGGGTGATTTGAAACCGACGCTCGAAAAAATGTTGAAAGGCTATCAGCGCCGGCGTGAACCGGGCGAGACGTTCCAGAAATTCACGACGCGCCATGACTTGAACACCTTGCAGGCCATTTTCACTAACGAAGAATGAAAACCACCGCCGAAAATAACACGACGCTGATTGACGAACTGCTCGCCGAGCAGCGGACGCTGACGGCGGTGGAGCGTTTCTCGCAGCATCACGATCGCAGCGGTCACGCGACGAAGGAAAAAATTTACAGCGCGCTGATGCCCGCGCGTTCGCCGAATCCTGGCGAGCAATACGCGTTTCAAGTGGACCTCGATTCCTGCTCCGGTTGCAAGGCGTGCGTAGCCGGCTGTCATTCGCTCAACGGCCTCGATGAAAATGAAACGTGGCGCGACGTTGGACTTTTGATTTCGGGCGAAAATGACGAAGCTCGAATGACGAATGGAAAATCCAATGCCGCCCATTCGTCATTCGCCATTCGTCATTCGTCATCCCAGCAGACCATCACCACCGCGTGCCACCACTGCGTTGACCCCGGCTGCCTGAACGGCTGCCCGGTGAAAGCCTACGACAAAGACCCCGTCACCGGCATCGTGCGGCATCTCGATGATCAGTGCATGGGCTGCCAGTATTGCGTGCTGATGTGTCCGTATGAAGTGCCGAAGTATTCCGAAAAACTTGGCATCGTCCGCAAGTGCGATATGTGCGTGAGCCGCCTCGCCGTCGGGGAAGCCCCGGCGTGCGTGCAATCCTGTCCGAACGGCGCGATCACCATCACGCTGGTCGAGCAAAACCGAATTCGCGCCAACTTCGGCGGCAACGGAGCGCCGGTCTCCGGCGCTCCAATTTTTCTCGCCGATTCGCCGAATCCTAAAATCACCTTGCCGACGACCCAATACATTTCCAAACGCGCGCTGCAAAATATGTTCGCCGCCGACACCGCCGCGCCGCGCCTCGACCAGCCGCACTGGCCGCTCGTCATCATGCTCGTATTCACGCAGGCGGCGGTGGGAATTTTTCTCGCGGCGCTGTGCGTTCCCGTCGCCCCGGCGCTGCTCCTCACCGCGTTCGCGCTGATGAACATCGGCCTCGGCGCCGCGCCGCTGCACCTTGGCCGTCCAGCCAAGGCCTGGCGCGCGTTTCTCGGCTGGCGCACAAGCTGGTTGAGCCGCGAACTCATCGCCTTCAACCAGTTTGCGCCGCTGGCCGCCGCCGCGACCGCGCTGGCGTGGCTGCCGTTCATCGCGGAAAAATTTCCGAAGGCCGGCGAACTGTTGCAGAAAATTCCCGCGTGGCTGCCGCCGCTGGAAAAATTGCAACTGCCGCTCACGCTCGGCGCGGTGGTCGTCGGCCTCGGCAGCGTGGCGGTTTCCGCGATGGTTTATGCGGCCACCCAGCGCGCGTGCTGGTCGCCGCGTCATTCGTTCGGCGCGTTTTTTGGAACGGTGCTGCTGCTCGGCCCGGCTTTCGCCGGTTTGGTTTTCGCGGTGGCGGGCGATTTGATTTTTGCGCGGGTGATCGCCGCCGTGACGCTGGTGGTTGCGATGATTTTATATTCATGGCGCGAACTGGAATTGAGCGCGGCTTTGAAAGATTTAGGAAGCCCGATCCATCTGAACGCCCGCGCGACTTGCGAACTTTTGCCACAAACAGTTTCCGCGCGGCGCGGATTGTTCATCGCGTCCGCGATCTTAGCGACGCTCGCCATCGCCAATGTGGGCGGGGCGGTTTTGATTTGGACGGGCGCGCTGGCGCTGGCGTCGCTCGCCTCGGAAATCATCGGACGCTACGTTTATTTCCGCGCGGGCGCGGGCAAAAAAATGCCGGGAGGAATTGCTGCATGAAAAATTTACTGGATAAAAATTTGCCACACGCAACGGACGCGAAGGACGCAAAGGAAATTCTTTCAGAAGAAACTTTGCGGCCTTGGCGAACT
>JAYVQV010000456.1:0-4806 GCA_043776855.1 Limisphaerales bacterium
CTCGGCGACTGGTATGACCTCGGCCCGAAGAAACCCGGCGTCTCGCAGCTCACGCCCGTCGCGCTCACGGCCACGGCGTTTTATTTTGAGAACGTCAGCGTCATGGCACAAGCCGCCGCGTTGCTCGGCAAGACCGACGATGCAAAACAATTTTCCGAACTCGCAGAAAAAATTCGCGGCGCGTTCAATGAAAAATTTTTTGATGCGTCACATTCGTCCTATGCGACCCATTCGCAGTGCGCCAACGCCATCCCGCTCGTCTTCGGCCTGTGCGAAAACTCCAACCGCCCCGCCGTGCTGGACGCCCTCGTGCGCGACATCCACGCCCACAATACAGCGAACACCGCCGGCGATGTCGGCTACCGCTACGTCCTGCGCGCGCTCGCCGACGGCGGACGCAGCGACGTGATTTTTGACATCAACCACCAGACCAACAAGCCCGGCTACGGCATGCAGCTAGCCAAAGGCAAGACCAGCCTCACGGAGGCATGGGACGGCGGCTCATCGCAGAATCATTTCATGCTCGGCCAGATTCAGGAATGGTTTTATCACGACCTCGCGGGAATCCAGAACGCGCCCGGCAGCGCCGGCTTCAAAAAAATTCGCATCGCACCACAGCTCGCCGGTGATGTGATGTGGGTGAAAGCCAGCTACGAATCCATTCGTGGAAAAATTGTCAGCGACTGGCAGCGCGCGGGCGAAAAATTCACGCTAAAAATTTCCATCCCGGCCAACACCACGGCGGAAGTTTTCGTCCCCGCGAAATCAGCCGATGCGGTGAAGAAAAATTCCGACGCAAAATTTTTGCGGATGGAAGCTGGCTGCGCGGTTTTTGCCACCGGCTCCGGCGACTATATTTTTGAAACCGCCAACCGACTCTGACCGGTTTTATCGTGCGGTTTTTTCCCGGCGCCACGCGTCGCCTGCCGGCCGGGTGAAGTAACTGCCGGATTAATCCCGAATTCCGAAATGGACTAACCGCAAAGAGCGCAAAGAACGCAAAAGGGAGACCTTCGGGGTGGCAACGCCAGTGCCAGGAATTGTCCGTGCAATTTTTTACCCAAACGCATCCCCGTCTTTGTGTTCTCTGCGTTCTTTGCGGTTCATTTCGGTAATTATTCCAGCGCCCGCACGCTGACTTCCACGGCCAGTTTGCGATCCAGCGTGCCCTTGTATTGCCCCGTCACCGGCGGCACGTCGGCGTAGTCGCGGCCCACGGCAATCTTGATATAAGTTTCATCCGCCTGGCAATTATGCGTCGGGTCTAGCGGACGCCAGCCGACGCCGGGAATAAAAACCTCCATCCACGCGTGCGTCGCGCTGGCGATCTCGGTCGCCAGATAGCCGCTGACGTAGAGCGCGGGAATTTTCAAGACCCGGCACAGCCCGATCATGACGTGGGCAAAATCCTGGCACACACCGCGTTTGTCGCGCAGCACGTCGCGCGCGTGCGTGTGAACGTTGGTTGAGTTCGATTCGTATTTCAGCGAAGTGTGAACACATTTCATCAACGCCAGCGCCGCCTGCCACGCATCCGTCACGCCGTCCGTCGCGTCGAGCGCCAGCCGCCACACTTCCGGCGACAATTCCACAAACCGGCTGTCCTGTAAAAATTCAAACACGCGCGGCTCCCGCGCCGCCTCATTCATGCGCGCCAGCAGAAACGGCGTCGCGTCCAGTGCCAGCAGCGGACGCGGCCTGGTCGTCACGCGCAGGTTGCTTTCCACGAGCAGCACCGAATGTGGCTCAACGATTTCAAAATGGTGGACGACGTTGGAATAAAAATCATGGTGATGCCGCAACCGCGCGGCAGGTAAAACTTTCAACAGAAAATTTTCCACCGTTTGCCATTCGTCCGAAAACGGCTGCAACCGCGCCTCATTGAAACTGTCGCGCACCGGCGACGCGTAGGTGTAACTTGTGCGATGAGTGATTTCCCATTTCATCGCTTAAATTTCCTCCACATCCACCGAAACTTTCACCTCATGCTTGCCCCCGCCGGTCAGAATTCCCGCCACCGGACTCACGTCGCCGAAATCCCGGCCATGCGCGACGGTGATGTGGTCTTCAGCGGGCTGGCAATTATTCGTCGGGTCAAAATCAAGCCAGCCGTTGCCAGGTGAAAAAATCGAGAACCACGCATGGCTCGCATCCGCGCCGACGAGGCGCGGCCTGCCTTCCGGCGGACGCGTTCGCAAATACCCGCTCACATAACGCGCGGGCAATCCGAGCGAGCGCAGGCACGCGATGCCGAGATGCGCGAAATCCTGGCACACGCCGCGCCGTTTCTCCCAGACTTCTTCCAACGGCGTCGCGACCGTTGTGGCCTTCGGGTCGAATTTGAAATCCTTGAAGATGCGTCGCGTCAAATCACGCGCCCCGACAATCAGCGGTGTTTCTTCCGCAAAACTTTCCCGCGCATAATCAGCAAGCTCCAGCGACGCGCGGATTTGCGGCGAGTCGAAAACGAACTGATACGGCTCGACAACTTCGGGCGAAACGGGGTCGCGAAACATTTCGGCCACCGATTCCCACGACGCGGTGGATTCATTTTGCACCGCGCGGCGCGGCTGCACGGTCACGCGGCTGTGCGTGATGATTTCCAGTTTGGTGTGGATTTCCTGAATCGCAAAAAAGCAAAGCCGGTTGCCGAAATAATCCGTGCGCTCCTTGCGCAAGGTCGGTTCAGGAAAAATCTGGAGCGAAAAGTCTTCACGCGATTGCGTCGCCGTCACCAGCGGTTCCAGCCGCGCGACGTGGTGCGACACCGAAACCGGCGCGACGTAATCGTAAAGCGTGCGATGGGTGATGTGATAGTTCATGCGGGATAAAACGAAACGCAGAGACGCAGAGAACGCAGAGGAGCGCAGAGAAGAAAATATTTTTCAATGGCTGATGCAGCGATCCCAGACAGTGCAACAATCTCTGCGTCCCTCTGCGTTCTCTGCGTCTCTGCGTTTCTCATTTTTAACTTCATGGCGCGTCTCCCCGTCCCGTGCGCGAGATCGCCGAGTGCGCGAAGTAGCTCGCGGCGATGGCGTCGGACAATTGCGGCAACGCTTTCAAAGTTTCCCGGATGGCCTCGGCGATGGAAGAGTTCGCCCATTGCGCCGTCGGACTCGCCAGTTCACGCGCATCGGAACGTTCCAATCGCAGCAGCGCGTTCATCAAAATCATTTTTCCCGCACCGCCGGAATCGCTGCGCTCTTTGGGCAGCCGGTCAAAATGTTTCACCAGTTGCTTGATCTGGAACAAAACCGAGCGCGGATTTTTGTCGTCGAGCAAAACCAAATCGAACACCGCTGGAACCGTGGGCAACAGATTGTAGCGCGAACGGAAAGTGATGCTGCTGTCCACGACTTCGAGAACGGCTTCGAGCAGGCTGGGGTTTTCCGCATCCGGCGAGCGCAGCGTCGCATCGAGCAAAGTGCAAAGATAAACCGCGCGTTCAAGCCGCAGCCCCATGTCGAGAAAACGCCACGCCTGCGCGCGGGTCATGTTCTCTCTCGCGAGACCTTGGAACGCTGCCAGCCCCATCAGCGTCTGATTCAAAACTCCAACCGCGTCGCCCGACAACATGACAAGGCTGCTCGTCGGCGTCGCGAGCCGGTCGTCAATCTGGCTCAACACGCGCCACATATCGTTCGACGTGCGGTCGCGCACGAGCATCGCGAGCCGCTGAAGCTGTTCCGCCGTCGCCCGCAAACTTCCCGCTCGCTCCGCATCAAAAATGGCCGCGAGCAATTCCGCCTCGAACGCTTCGGCGTTCGCCCACAACTCCGGCTTGTCAGAAATTCCCGGCAACTGCCCTTGCGTTTCCAGCGTTTGCAAAAGCGGCGACAGCAATGGCCGCGCGCCGCCAGTGCGTTCGGGATTGAAGCGCAGCAACGCGCTCCGCAACAGCCGCGACGTGGCATCCGCGCGCTCCGAGTAACGGCCAAGCCAGAAAAAATTATCCGCGAGGCGCGACGGCAGGTTATTTCCCGTGCGGCGCAATTCGATGTTTTGGCTCGTGCCGTGCAGCAGCGTGACTTCATCCACGGGCGTAACGGAAGGAATCCACGCGTCCTTGCTGCTGCCGCCGCGTTGCATGGAAATAAAACTGCCGCTGTGATCCGGCGCGACGCGCACGAGGCCGCCGGGCATCACGCGATAACTGCCGTTGCCATCAGCCACGAGGAAAACGCGCAGGCTCACCGGTTGCGCCGCGAGCGAATTTTTCTCCCACGACGGCGCAGTGGAAAGTTCCACGCGCTCCTGCGCCACGAACAGGTCGGGGTCGAATTCAATTCTCTTTTTCAACTCCGCACTTTCTGCATCCGCAATTTTCAAGTGCGTGCGGAAGGCGGGTTTCACCACCAGCTTTTCAAGATTTTTCAGGACGTGTTCGCGCGCGGCTTTCTGGCCGCACCACCACGTCGCGACGGACGGCAGTTTTAATTTTTCGCCGAGCAGATGGTCGCACAAGCCGGGCAGGAACGACATGAACGCCGGGCTTTGCACGAGCCCGCTGCCGAGCGCGTTGGTGATGACGACATTCCCCGCGCGCACGGCTTCGACGAGACCGGGCACGCCGAGGATGGAGTCGTTTCGCAATTCCAGCGGGTCGCAGAAATCATCGTCCACGCGGCGCAGGATCACATCCACACGTTCAAGTCCGCTCAAGGTTTTCAGGAAGACGTGATTGTCACGCACGGTCAAATCCTGACCCTCGACGAGCATGTAGCCGAGGTAGCGGGCCAAATACGCCTGCTCGAAATAGGTTTCGTTGTGCGGGCCGGGCGTGAGCATCACGACGCGCGCCTT
>JAYVQV010000457.1:0-18815 GCA_043776855.1 Limisphaerales bacterium
CGGCAGTGCCGCCGTGGGGAAAGACCCACGCTTCGGGATAATAATCTACGCCAAAATACATAAGTGCCTCGGGTTTGAGCCGACACTAAAACCAAACCGCCGCGCGTGCAACGAAAATCGCCGAAGTTGTTGCGCGCGGATAGAATTGATTCACCAACGTAATTTTTTGTCTTCACTCCCGGCACACCATCCGTTATGTTACGCCTTCGGTTGCGCATATGGTGGAATTGGCAGACACGCTACTTTGAGGTGGTAGTGCCGAAAGGTGTGCAGGTTCAAGTCCTGCTATGCGCACCAATCTCTGACACAGGTTTGCAACGGCTACGCCCATCAAACCTGCCCTCCGTTCCGCTATGCGGCGCGGAGGGGCAGGCTTGGAGTGCGCTCGCGGAAATCGGTCGCCAGCTTCAAATTCTGGCGCGAGCGCAAACGGGTGGAGGGGATTTTTGCGCCCTGCCATCTTCCGCGCCGCGTCACGCCGCCAGCCTGTCCATCGTGGAGCTTGCCAACTTGTTTCTCACTACCAAGGCGAAGGCCGGAAAATCCGACCGCTACGTTCGCTCGGTTCACTACGTTCTAAAACAATTCATCAAGGGCCGCGCCCACGATGCCTCCAGCTCGGTCACACTTGAAGAAATTGAAACGTGGATTCCCGCGCTCGACTTGTCGCCACGCTCGCAACGGAATTATCTGGTGACGTTGCGGACGGTTTTTAACTTCGCCGTGCGGCGCGGCTTGCTGGAAAAAAATCCCGCGCTCGGGGTCGAGTTGCCCGAGATGCGGCTGGCGGCGGTGGAAATTCACACGCCCGCCGTGACACGCCAGGCTCTCGCATTCGCCCGCGCTTACGATCTCGACATTTGCCGCGCGTTGGCCGTGCGCTACTTCGCCGGGCTGCGGACGTGCGAGGTTGAACGCGTGACGGAAAATTTGCTTGGCGAAAAATACATTGAAATCACGACGGACGTTGCGAAGGGTGCGCGAGCGCGTCGTCGTCGGCTCGTGACGATCCAGCCGAATCTGCGGGCGTGGTTGAACCTTGGCGGCGAACTGCCCGCGCCGCGCCAGAACGGACGCAAGCTGCTGGAGTTTCAGCGGGCGATGTTGCGGGCGGGAATTGCTTGGCCGCACAACGTCACGCGCCACAGTTTTTGCAGCTACCACTTTGCGAGGTTCCGCGATGAGAAATTTACGGCGATGGAGAGCGGGAACACGCCGCAAATGCTTTTCTCAAATTATCGCGAGGTCGTGACGCCGGAACTGGCAAACGAGTATTTTTCTATCTTCCCGACGCTCTAGGATTGGATATGAGCGACGTTTCCGAAATGGGCGGTGCGATGGCAACCACCTTTTCAGCGCGTTCCCTTCATGCGGTAGAACGCGGCGGGCAGTGTCGTTGTGATGTTGAGCCAGCCATCGCTGCCGACGTTCGCGGCCACGTCACGCCACGCCGTCAGGTTGGTGGATTTTTGAAGCGTCCAATTCGTCGCCCACCAGCCGGGCGGATAGATGAAGCGGAGTTCAATCGGCGGTCGTGGCGTCACAGCCTGGACGGTCACAGTCGCGGACCGTAACGCCGGAGCTGGCGTTGGTGCAGGCGGTAAAATGGAAAGGCTGCGCTTCGGTGGGGAGGAGCCAGACGAAGCGCAGCCGGTGGCGAGGAGCGCGGCGGAGAATAGTGCCGCGAGAATTTTCAACGGATGTGAGTCAGCGACGCCGGTTTTTCTTCCGCGTAAATGTGCGTGAGCGAGGGCGGCGGCGGCGGGGTTGCTTCCTGCACTTCCACCAGCGGCGTTTCCGGCGGCGTCGGCACTGTTTCGGTTTGGTTTTCCGGCGGTGTTACCGGCGGCGTGGGTATTTGATTATTTTCGTCCATAAATTTTCAGGTGGGGGATTGCGAGGCGATGAGATGCGTGGCGACTTCTACGGTGCTGCCATTCGTCTGCGCGTTGGCGATGGCTTGCGGGTGATTCTCTTTCGGCACGGTGGCTGCCAGCGCGGCGGCGGCGGCTTCCTGTTTTCGAGCATCGCTAGATTTTTTCGTCGCCCATGCGCCGGACAGCAGGAACAAAATCCAGCCGATAATTCCAATGCCGGGCGTGACGAACGGCGCGGCGATGGCGGCGGGCGGATACGCGCTGGCGATGACAGGGATCGCAACATCGGCGGCGGCGCGAGTCGCGGCCAAGTTTTGGTTGATCGTGTTCGTGTCGGCAACGTAGGCCGGGAGCGTGTCGCCGCGAACGTGCGCGGGGTTTTCCGTCACGCAGCCGGTAAAAAACAGTGACGCCGCGCCGATGAGCGCGAGCAACGGCAACGCGCCGGGCGGCAGCTTGCCTTCCGTGCCGGTGCGACTTTGGAAGTGTCCCCAAATGGCGACGATGAGCGCGACGAGGCCAGCGACGATTTCTTGCGCGACGTTGTCGGCAATGAAGCCCTTGGCGACGGCGAAGCCCGCGATGAATTGAATAATGTTTCGGATGTTGGATTGGTTCATTTTTTTTTGTGGTTGTGTTTTTTACTGCGGAGAATTCGGCAAAGCGAGACGCTCGCGACGGTGATGCCGACGCAAAGGGAGACGCACGTTAAAACTTCATTCACGCCCGACAGGGAAATGGTGACGCCGCCGCCTGCGGCCAGCATCGCTGCCGTGGTATTTTTCAAGTCAGCACTCATTTGAGATTTTTAATCCGGCTGCGGATGAAGTTGCTGCCGCCGAAATAAATGAAGGCGACGACGACGAGGACGCCGCCGATAATCCAGACGCCCCAATTTCCCGCCGCTTTCGAGACGGCGGACTTCGCTGCTTTTCCGGCAGAATCAATTGCGTTGTTGAATTGTCGCGAAACGGTTTCGATTGGTGCCTGTAAAATTCCATTTCCCGCCTGCGTTCCGAGAGTATCCCAAAAAGAACTGTCGAGCTGCTCTGTGGTTTTGCCCGCGAGCTTGTAATCTTCGTTGGCTCGCCACGCGCCATCTACGTTCACGCCAGACTTTTCGGCGGCGATAGCATCGCGCCACGCTTGCTCGGCCTTGGCCGTGCCGTAGCGAGCTTCCAGTGAATTGTAAAGCGTGCCGCCACGCGTGTAGGCCGATGCACTCATGATTTTTTCTTTTTCTTTAAGATGAAAGTTGCCGCCAGCAAAACGACGAACACGCCGCCGCCGATGATCCACCAGTTGAATTTAGATTTGGCGGCGACGGGCGCGACGTAGCCGGGCTTCAATTTCGCTTCCGCATCAAACACCGCCTTGTCGTCACCCGTGCGGGCGGCGGTGGCGATGGTGTCCGCGCCGGTGGAGCCGTATTTTTTGGACAACTCCTTGTAAAGTGCGCCGGGCTTTTGCCCGTCCGTGCCGGTGGCTTGGTAACTGTAAATTTTTGCGTTATCGAGCATCAGTGAACTCCCTTCAAGATTCCGTTGGTGAAATTCAGCGTCTTCGTGAGTCCGCCAAGCGAGACGAGGACGGAAATGTTTGTGGTCAGGCCGTCCGTGAAGCCGGGCGAGAAAATTGTGCCATCGGTTTCAACGTGAAAAATGGATTCATCGCCGCTGTCTAAAAGTTCAAACGGAAAAGAGGCCTGGCGGAAGGGGCCGCCAAGAGAATAGACAAAACCAGCTTCCGTGATCGCGCGACCGTGTGCATCAGTGCCGTCGAGCGTTTGATTGAATTGAAATCCAGCGGTGGAGGTCGCGTGAAAAGAAAAAGAGCCATCGTAGCCGCCGCGCAGTCCGCCAAACGGGACTCCATTTTGCGCGAAGATGAACTTCGTTTGTGTGCCGGAATTAATGTTGTCCAAAACCAGCGCGGCCCCGTTCGTGGTGGTCAAGTCGTAATCGCTGTTGTCCACCGTGCCTAAAATCATTTCAGCAGGCGGCGCGGCGGATGAGGGCAGGTTGGTGAGGCCGGAGCCGTCGTGTCGCAACAGTTGCTCCATCACCGGCGTGGTGGGAACGGCGGGCAGGTGCAGCACAGAGACGTTGGCAAAGGCACTGCTGCTACCCATCCAGTCTCCGAATAGATTTGGAGATGCGAGGATCGAGAAAATATCTGCGTCAAAACGAATCCACCGCTCGTTTCCGGCGTATCTACCATGGAACAGAACGTGGGCAGAATTCGTGTCGCCGCCGACGTAGTAGGCCGGTTCGTTTGAAACAACCAAATGATAGTAGCTTAATTGAGGCCCCGTGAGCCGGTTGAACACTGGCCCGGGGTAATAATTTTCAGACGCCCCCAGCGCGTCGTCGAGCACCTTAAAAAACAATCCATCATCCTGCACACAGTTAAATCTTCCGTTCAAAACAACATTCGTGCCGCCGCCATTATCAATGTTATCCGCGTGAGCAGCGTTTCGGGACGTGCCGCCGCCGCCGCCGCTGGAAATAAACGCCAGCGACAGCGACGCCAGAAGCCCAAACAAAATTCCGATGGTGAGAGTTTTTTTCATGGGTGAATGGCGGCGGTGAAGATGACGCGCCCGCCGATAACCTGCCAGTTGAGCAAGGCCGTTGTGTTAGCGGATCCGACGATTAAAGTTGTCGTCGGATTCCCAAAACTGTCCACCGTCCAATAGTCCACGCCCGCGCTGGCAGAAAATTTCCACGCGATGCCATTTACCGCCGTCGCGAGCAGCCAGATGTTTTCGCCATCCACGGCGTTCGTGAAAACAAAATTAAATTTTGAATTGGACGTGCGCGGCGTGACGATGACTTTTTGAAAAGACGACGCCGATAAATTCACAACGTAGTTAGTGCTATCCGTGCCGCTGGAAAGCGTCGTAACCGATCCGAGGTCAAGCGTTGGCGTGGCGACGTTGGCGAAAACAACCGTGCCACCGTTCGTCACGCCGCCGCCAGCCGCCAGCGCAGAATTTACCGTGGTGGTGACTTGCACTCCGCTCTGATAGTTCGCCGGGTTGCTGGCGAGATAAAAATCATTCGAGCCGCGCCCGGCGACACTGCCCGCGTCGGCAAGGTTGGAGAGCGTGAGGATGTTGGACTTGGAAAGAGCACCAAGGCTGTTGAGCCTGGCGGAAAACAAATTGCTGGCGGCGTTGAAATTTGTCGTCGTGGCCGTGGCGGAATTCGAGAGCAAGGCGAGATTGTTTGTCGCCGTCTGCAAGGCCGCCGCCAGAATGTTTGAAGCTGAAAGCGCGTAAGACTTCGCGCCGTTGCCAAGGGCGGCGGCGGCGGCGGCAATTTGGTCAACCGTGGCGGACTTCAAGCCGCTCTGATAAACCGGAACGCGCTCTGTGCCACCGAGCGGCGTCGTGGCGAATAAGAGGCCGGGAACGGTCACGGTGTTCGTTGGCGTGGCAGCCTGGACGGTCACAGCCGCGAGCAGCGTAAAAATAAAAAGCAGGTTTTTCATAAAATCAGTTCACCGAAATTGCATTGCCGTTTTCATCCACCAGCGCGGCCTCTGTGTCATTCACCAGAACCGTGTCACCCGCAAAGCCGGGCGTGCCGGGATTCGTGTTCACAAAATCCGCCGCGCTGCTCGCCAGTGAAGGCGACGCGTTGAGCGTGTTGTGAAAATGCGCGTGCATCAGTTTTTCAGGAACGTCTGGCCGATGGTTACTTCCGCCGTGCCGCCCGCGCCGCTGACATTGAAATCCGCGTCCATCACCTTTTGAATCGTCGCGCCGGGCGGTATGGTCATAAACGCCTTGCCAGTCGGATCAAGAACATTGAGGTTAAAAGCCGAGCCAGCCTTGACGCAAAAAGTCACGTCCAGCCGCCGCTTGCCGTTGCGCGTTCCCAAAACGGGCAGGCTCATGGCGTCCGTGATCTGTAAAAATCCAAACGCGGAACACGCCGGGTTTGCTCCCGCCGCCCACGCGCCCGTGGCAATGCCGAGGTTGCCGAAAATTTCCGTGCGGGCGACGGACGTGGCGGTGTCTTGAATCGAGATCGGTTCAAGGCTGGAAAGAAACGTGACGACGCCGGCAACGGCATTCGTCGCGCGAAAATAAATGCGGCTCGGCAACGGTTCGGCGAACGCGCCGAAGCGGTCATTCTGCGAAGCGATAGTCCAGTTTTGCCCGTCAAAAGAAACTTCCACCGTGCCTTGGACATTCCGCAGCACGACGTATTTGTAGGCACCCAGCGCAAGGTTTTGCGGCAGGCCGTCCGCCGTGAGATTCAGAGTGTAGGGTGTAGGAGTCATGCAATTTTCTTTTTCTTTTTCAGGAACCACGTTGCGCCCGCGATGAGCGCGGCGACGGCGGCGACGCCGAATAAAATTGTGTTGCGCGTCGTCTTGTTGCCCTTCGTGACGGCGGCAGCGGCGGCGGCGGCGGCTTTGCTCGCGACAGTGTCATTCACGACGCCCGTTGCGGCGGCGGCGGCTTGCTTCTGGTTGGCGGTATCGGTGGCCTGTTTCGCGGCAATCGTCGGCTTCTGATTCAGCACGGCCTTGTCGGTCGCGTCTTGCGTTTTCGACTTCGCGGGCGTGAGGCTTGTCCAAAAATCGCGCGTGTCCGTTGTCGGCACGGTGCCATTCGTGTAGGCCACGTCGGAGCTTCCCGTGAACGTGCGGACGGGTTGTTTCGGCGCGACGGGAATTGTGGTTTTGGCAGTGCTCATTTCTTTTTCTCCATCACGACGAACGCCCCGGCGACGACGGCGAGAATTGCGAGACCGGCGGCAGCGTAAATCCATTTTTTTTGAGCGGCCTGCGAAGTTGCGAGCGCGGCTTCGGTTTTCTTTTCCTGATCCGCAAGCGCGGTAATGTTCGTTTGCAAGTCAATGATTTGCTGCTTTGGAGCGATGGTGGATTCAGTGCCGTTGCCGCCCGGATTGTCTGGCGCGAACGCACCGACAGCGGAGGCGATAGAGACGGCAGTTAAAGCCAAAGTCGCGACTGATGTGACAATGCCGATAATCAGCGAGACGTTGCAACGCGGCTCAACAAACAAACGCGACTCGCGCCAGTTCGCCCGCCGCATCAAATCAATTTCGAGATCGTGAATCACAAAGACAAAAGTTTTTTCAGTTGTTCCCCAAGGCCGGGCGGCTCGACAAACGGCGCGAGCAATTCATCTTCCGCCTGCGCCCGGTTCGTCGCCTTGCACTGCACGATGTTGCAGCCTGCAAATTCATCCATCACCCAGCCGACGCGTTGCGTCCCCGCTTTCGCGAATTCCGAATACGGACCCGTGATGTGCCGGAAGCCGTTGAACTTGTCCCACAAAAGCAGGTTGCCTTTGGCGACGTGAAAAATGTGATCCACCTTCCACTCGCGCCCGATGAGAAGAATTCCGGCCATGCCGTCAGGAACCTTCACACTGCCCTGTCGCGTATAAACGCCGCCGTGAAATGCGTGCTGCAAATTCAGCAGCGCGTCCAACTCATCGCCGTTGTAAATCTTGGACGGCGCGGGAGCCAGGACTGTCACCGCTGGCGGCGAATTCACCGGCGGCGGAGCGAGTTCGCAGTCTCCACACATGGCTTCACTTTCCTTTTTTGAAAAAAGCGAAGAAGCCGATGACGACGATCAAGACAACGCCCGCGATGATGAATAAGACGTTGTTGTTGCCCGCCGCGCGATAAGTTGGATTCGGGTCAACCGGATTCGGCAAGCCCGTGTTCGGATTCAGAAACGTCACGTTCGTATCGCCCGCTTTTCGGGAGCCGTTGGCGATGGAGGAATAAATGTTCGCGCCAGTGGTCGCGAGACTGTTCACACCGCTGATGATGCCGCCCCAGTTGACGCCGTTGTTGCTGTTGGCGGCAGCCGTGGAGTAAGTCGAAGTCGAAGGCACTGCGCCGCCCGCAAGCGAAGTGTAAATGCCCGCGCCGCCCGTGTAATTTGCAATTCCATATGGATCGGTATTCATAAATTTATTTGAAAATCATTTTCAGAAATGCCCGGCAACCGAGGACACGATTGCCGGGCACGATTAACAAACGAATCAATCCGGGAGACCGTAGGTTTCCGTCAAGATGACGGCCTGCGCCGCCGCCGCCACGCTGGAGAGCGTGAGGACAACTTCAAAGGTGTCATTCGGATTCAACGGCAACACAGCGTTGAGATCGTCATTCAAGTCAAAGATGACGTGCGCTTGATTCGGCAAGAGCGCTGCGAAGTTCATTTGACTGTCCTGAAGCATCTGACTCATCTTGTCAGGCGTGATTTCTTTGAGCGTTGTGCCGTTCTTTTTCACCAGCAACTTGCTCCACCGGTCGCCCGTCGCGAGCAAGACGGAGAATTGAGCCAAGCCCTCCTTTTGCGGAATCGGAATCGTCAAGTCACCCGCAACCGAGTAGGCGCGAGTGAAGCGGCCTTGCTTCAAAACCGGCGTCGTCGGCTCGCCATTCAACAACGACCATTCCAGGCCGTCATAATTCATGTGGAACTTGCAACCCCAGCCCGAGAATAAACCGCCCGCGTTGTTGGCAATCGGAACTTCAATGGTGAGCGGACGTGAGACGATACCTTTGCCGTAGTTCGTCGGGAACGCCATGCCTTCACCCGAAGCCACGTCTTTGCGCCAGAACTCCGCAAAGTGAAACGGCACTTGAAACACTGCCGTCGTCGCCGTGTTCGTCGCCAAACCGAGGCCAACAAATGAAGCGTTGTTCGCGTTCGTCACCCGCGCAACCAAGTTAGCCGGGAGCGCGCCGCCCGCGCCCTGATAGTAAGCCACACTGCCGCCCGCGAACTGATCTTGCAGCAGGTTGCCAGCAATCAATTCACTCACGAGCCGTTGACGCAGCGGCTTGCCGCCAACCTTGATGAAGCACGGCTGCGCCGGGTCAACCACGTCCGTCAAAATCGGGAGCGAAGTATTGCCCGCACCCGTCGCCGCCTTGGTCACGGTCAGCTCGGCGTAGAGAATCGCCACGCGCGGCCCCGGCTGGACAAGGATGGTAGCGAGACCGCCCGCCGTGATGTTCGGTTGCTCGCCGGGAACGGGAGCTTGAAGTTTTGTAAGCACTTATTTCCTTTTGGTTGATGGTGAAAGTTGAGGGTGAAATCGGCGGTCAATAATTCTTGCCGACGACGGGGATTTTTTTCAGCCACGGGACGAGGATCGGAGCGATGAGGGGGACAAAGATGATTGCACCCAACGCGCCGATTAACATGGTGACAGCAACATCTTTCCAATTGATTTTAGGCATAATTTTTTCGAGGGAGGAAACCGAGGGCAGGATTGCCAGCGGCGGACGGCGAACGGGCGAGAGGCAGCTTTCGGCACAGCGGCGGGATTCGAGTTCCGCGCACTGGTTACTAACTAGCCAACCGTTACTGCGGACACACTATCATGGATGGCGACGCTGTCAGGATGGCACAAGTGAGCGGCTTATCACCAAACGTCCGCCGTCCGCCTCATAACGGGCGTTTTGAGGGTGTCCGCCCCGGAAAAGCGGACAGCCTGGGCAGTCACGGTGAAAAACATCCGTCCAGAGAAGAGGGCATCATTCACGTCCAAACTGTTTGCAAAAATACAGACTATGCGTATTTTAGAACCATGCAAGCAACACTCACAGAAGTTCACCGGCAAGCCAAACGAGTATTCCGCCCCGTGCAATCAGGCCAGCCAGTCCGCATCACAGAACACGGAAAACCATTTGCCCGCATCATTCCAGAACACGAACGCCGGGTTGTATCTCTTTCCGAATTCTATAAGGCTGAATTGACGGACGCCGCCATCCTCGAAGCCATCCACGAGGCGCGCGCATGAATTATTTTGATACAAGTGCCGTCATTCGCGCCGCCCGCCGCCAGCAGCAGCCGGAAGGCATCACCCGCCCCCACACCGTCGCGGAATTTTTTGCCATCTTCACCGGGCGCGGCGTGGTTTTCCAGTCCGCCGGGCAGACGGTCAAGCTGGCCTTGTCGCCTGCCGACACGATGGCGGTTGCGCGGCAGACTTTTTCCCGGCTAAAATTTGTGGAATTGGATGGCGCAGAAGTTTTTGCCGCGCTGGAAAACACCATCAAGAAAAACATCACCGGCAAAAGCATCCACGATTTTATTCACGCCGCCGCCGCCGAAAAAGCCGGATGCAAAGGCATCGTCACGATGAACGAAAAAGATTTCCGCCGCATGACTTCGTTAAAGATTTTCGCCCCTTCAGAATAACTTCCCCGCCAGCGTCGCGCCGGAGTCGCGGCAGTAAGAAATAAAACTCCCGCGCGGCAACTCCGCCGCCGCATCCACGCCGCTAAAATAAGGACGCACCGCCGCGAGATCGTCTGGGTCTTCGGTGTTGAAGCAAATCCACTCCGTCACGCTCGCGCGGATGGGCCGCGCGTAATCTTTCGGAAACTGCGTTGCCATGAGCAGCTCCAGATTTTCACTGCGGCCTTCGCGCAAGATGGTTTGCAGTTCGTAAGGAACCATGTCCGCGCGCGGCTCCACAAATTTCCAGAGTTCGTCCACGAATAAAATTTTGCGCCCGGGGCCGGACTGGCTTTGCGCGAAAACCCACTGACAGAACCACGCGAACGCCCGCTTGTCCGCCGGGGGCTGGCCCGGCGCAGAAGTGAACATCACGTTTGGATTCAGAATCACCACGCGGCTCGCCAGCGCGGCCTCGCACCCGTGCTGCGTCGTCACGGCGGGAATTCCCAGCCGCCGCTCGGCCTCCAGTTTCCAGTCAAAAATAAAAACACACGCCGCCGGTTCAGCGTTGGCCGGTTGCTCCGTGAGCGCGTTGACGAGGTAGCGAAAGCAGAACGTGGTTTTGCCGCTGCCACTGCGCCCAAAAGCCAGCGTCACGCGCGGCGGCAAACTGTGATCGGAGAACTGTGACATAAAAAAATCCTTTTAACGGTGGATTAAGCCGGAACATTTTTACGCGCTTTGTTCACCAGCGACGGACAGATGACAGGAAACGAAGTTTTTGCCACGCCGTTAATTCTTCACCACCGCCGCCGCGTTTTCCCGCTCCGCTTTTTCGAGCAGCTTTTTTTCCAGCCAGTCCACATTGTCCATGTGGCAGTTCACCAGCTCGCCCGTCGTCATCGCCAGCGCAAGCCAGTGGCTATGCTCCGCGCCGGGGGCGCGGCGTTTGTTCAACTCCACCACGGCGCAGTTCGTCAGCGCGGCGTTGAAATCATTCAACTGCTCTTCCTTGTAGCGGATGCGTTTCTCCGCCTCGGCTTCATCGGCCTTGTCCAAACCGAGCTTGCGGATGCGTTCCATCAAGCGGCCCACGCGGAAACGGTCAACAATTTTCGAGAGCAACTTCACTGGCCGCTCCAGCATCTTCTCGCTCCAGCTTACGAACGTCGGGAGAACCACAGCCGCACCGCCAGCAGCAGGAACCACAGCGCCAGCGAGAGCAGGTTCACCAGCAACCAACGGCACAGGTGCGTTTGCAGCCGCCGCCGTTGCACCCGGCAACACCGGCGGCAGTGTCGCCACTTTCTTGCCAGCGCGATTGTCACGTTTGCGAGCCGCGTCCTTTTCCTTGTCCGCCGCGATTGCCGCCGGGCTGCCCGCCACGAGGCCATCCGCGCGTTTCTTGCCGCCGCCCTTGTGGCCGCCAAATAGCTCCGGTGATTTAGCTGGCGCAACCACAGGTTGCCCCACTGGCGCGGGCGCAGATGCACCAGCCCCAGAAGATACAGGAACACCAGAACCGGCAGCCAGAGGCTTGGCGATGGCTCCATTTCCAGCAACCACAGCCAGCGGCGTAACTTTAGGATTATTTTTTTCACTCATTTCAAACTCCGAATTTTTGTAATAATTGAAATAGCACTGCCCTGAACCCCAAGCGCAAAAATCTCACTCACCTCATTGTTGGTTGAAAAATACCCAAGCATTATTCCCAACGCGAACTGCTCATCAGGAGTTAGATCAACCACTTTATCCCCTTTAGAAATTTTCAATTTTTCACTCATCGTCGCCCTCAAATTTGATGATGGTTGGGAACAAGCGGGCGCGCTTCACTTTCTCCGGTTTCGGCGCGGCAGTCGCGCGTAAAAATTCTTCCCGCTCCTGTGCCAGCCGTTCCCGCTCGGCGATGCTCATTTCAACCTCCCGCGCCTTCAGCTCGCGCTCGGCGATGGCTTGCTCGCGCCGCTCCAGTGCCAAGGCTTTTTCATCCGTCAATTCGCCGTGGACGACGAGGGCGGCGGCGGCAGGCGGCACAGGCGTCCCGGTTTGTAAATCCGGCGGCGGCGGATTCGCGGGCGGAACCGGCGCGGCGGGTGGAAGTGGAGATTCAGGAATTTCATCGGCCATACAGTGCCTTTCTTTCCTTCGTGGTTTTTCCAAACGCCCCGGCAACAAGTTTAAGCCGTTTGAAATGGCGCGGACGGACTGATTTTGATTTTGAACTCATAGCGGAGCGGATTCTGTCAGAGCGAAAAAATTCCGGTAGATGGCACAAGTGAGCGGCTTCACCGGCTTCTCACCCCCTATTTCATGCGTCCAAAACCATGCTAAAACCCCAACAAACGGGGCTTCTCACTCATCTCACCCCCCTACCTGTCGGTGAGAATGAGAATTCTCACTCACCTGAAACCCTAGGGAGAGAGAGAGAGAGAATTTTTTCTCACTCTCTTTCTCACCTTCTCACCTTCTCACTTGGAAACCATGCTTCCAGCGCGCGGGCGGGCCGGTGGAAAACAGAAAAGCCGCCGGAAAAATCCAGCGGCTTTGTCAGTGAGAAAAAAATTCAGGCGAAAGTCATCTGTGACCGGTCCACGGCAGGCGCGGCCGCGTCACGTTTCCGTTGCTCGCGTTTGCGGCAGGCTTCCCCGGCGAGCCGAGCACGTCCGGTCACAAATTCACCGCAGCCACATTCACAGACGCGGTGCGGTGTGACGCTGCGGTCGCGGTTGCGGATGGCATTTGCCAGCGCACACGCCATTTCAAACGGGACGCCGTTGCCAACGGCACGATACTTTTCTTCCAAGGTGAAGCCGGGCAGGTCAAAGCCGGGCGGCAAGCCTTGCAGCCGACAAAATTCCGCCCACGATCTGCGATTCGTCCGCCGCCCTTCGCTCGCCATGCACGTTCTTTCATTCGCCGGCTCGTCACAGCCTGGCGTGTCACGTTGCAAAACTAATTCCGGCGTCCCGGCGCGGTGGAAGAAATGAAATTTCCGCAAGCGATGCTGTTCGCTGCCGACGTGTGACGCATCGAGGTGGAAAACTTGCGCCCGAAAGCCGGGCGCGGTCACTGTCGGCGAACCGGCCACATTCTCCATCAAAGCCCAGTCCGGTTGTGACTCCTCGATGACGCGGAGAAATTCATTCACCAAAATCATTCCGCCGGCAATGTCACGGTTACGGTTCGCCATTGAAAATTTCTGGCAAGGTGGCCCGCCGATGACGCCGGTGAAGTGACCGCGCGCCGAGTGAAAATTTTTAATGTCTCCGCCCCACAACGGGTCAGGCCCGCGCACAACGGAAAAATCGGCCTGCTCAAAACCTCGGTCAAGCAGGCCGATTCCCGGAAACAAACTTAACACCAGCTCGGTCACAATCACTCCTTCAACTTCAACCAGCCTTCATCCGTCGTCTCCATGAGGCCGGCCAGATAACCGCCGCGACTGATTGCCCGGTAAGCCGTCGCCTGCGAACACTCCGCATTTTCCACCAGCCGTTTTGCCAGTGCGCCCTTTGTCAGCACGGCCTGCGCTCCAAAAGCGTTTTTCAGATCGGCGGCGGTGATGGCTTGCGCGTCGTCATTCTCGCTCTCCTTGCCCCAGTCCAGCGGGTTCGTGTCCTCGTCCGCAACGAACGCCGCGCCGAATTTTCGGAACCACACGCTTGCGCCATACATTTCGCCGTTGTTGAGTTTGGGGCAACACCAGTAGATGCGTGAGTCCTCCGGGTCTTCTGACCACGGCAGCAGCACATAAACGCACCGCGCCGTGTTCGGCAGCGCCACAGAGCCACTTACCAGCGACGTGAGCGAGCGTCCCCGGTGAACTTCCCCGGCGCGCGGCTTCTTCGTGTGCGCCACGATGAGCAGGCCGGGGCATTGATCGCCAGCCGGGAAGCAACTGCGGATTTCTGTCAGCTTCTCGACAACCTCCTTCGCGGCGTCCTCACTGGCGACTTGGCTCCAGGGGTCAACCACAACCAAATCCGGTTTCAACTCCACCACGGCGCGACGAACTGCCGTCTTGAATTCGCTGTTGTGGAAAGGCAAACCACCTTCGGGCGGCTCGCTGAAAAAAATGTTGTCGTGAATGTCCACGCCGGGATTGTTCGTGCAAAGCGCCTCAATTTCTTTTTTCAAACGCACGATGCCATTCTCCGCTTGGATGATGAGCGTCTTGAATTTGCGATGCACCTTGCGCCCCATCCATGAGCCTTTGCCCCTCGCCCCCGCCAGCGCGAGCGACGCCACACAGAGCGATTTGCCAGAGCTACCCGGCCCCGCCATGATAACCACGCCGTCGTAGCCCATCGTGATTTCAGCATCACCCACAAGGTTCAAGTGCGACGGGATTTCATGTTTGCGAATGTCATTCGCCCGCCAGATTTTCAGCTTGGGACGCGTCGCGCCGCTTCCGATTTTCTCCGATGCTTCGTAAATTTCCGAAAACTCAGCGCGCAGTTGTTCCGGCGTCAACTCTGTCGCGTGTGCCAGTTCACCCAGCCGCGTCTGCCGGTTGAGCGTCCACCGGCGAAGTGCTTTGTCGCGCAATATGCCGAGATACGTCGGGAAATTCCAAACCGAGGGAGCGGCGTCTTCAATTTCATTCAGCGCGGCAATCCCGCCCACTTGCTCTAACATTTTTTCCGACTTCAAAAACGAGGTCAGTGTCACGAGGTCAAGCGCGTGACCGGCCATCCTGATTTTTGCCATCGCCTCAAACACCGTCCGGTTGACGAGGTTATAGTGCATCGTTGGCCGCATCTGCGCCAGCAACGCCTCTTGCTCGGCTGGCGAGTCTTTGGCGAGCAGAACACACGAGAGCGCGGCGGCTTCCGCCTCGTCATCGTGCGGCGGCAGGGCGTCGGCGGCGACTTTGCGGAGCGCGGGTTTTTTGCGCTGTTGCATCGCCTCCCGTTTTTCCGCTGGCGATAGTTTTGCCCACTGTGCTGGTGAAAATCCGTTGCTCGGATGAAGGTTTTTTTGCATTGAAATTAAAGTTGAAATTTTGTTGATCGTCGTCGTGTAAATCCCCGGCGTATTTTGCCCGGACGATCTGCGGCGTCGTGCCGCGCGTCGTGTGATAATCTTCCCAAAGTTGAATCAGCCGGGCGAACGTCGCCGGTTTCCATTTATGCGCTCCATGGCCGCGCACGTCAGGCCGCACTCGCGGCAAACCGGCCTTGGCACATTCCGCGTCCGCACTTTTCCAAAAACGTTTCGCCGTCCGCTCGTGGCAGCCGTCCATCGCCTCGGCAATGTCTTTGAGCCGGTGCATTAAACTTCGTATCCGATGCGAATGTTGAGCTCGTTAGGGTTGCAGCCTTCCGGTTCAACATTTTCCACTTCAAAACGTCCGGCGTCGTCGCCGTTGCTTGGTGACAGCAACCCCGCCACTTCGTGCGGTTCAATTTTCAAAACCACGACGGCGGTTTCTGGAAAGCGTTTTAGCAGTTCAATTAGTTCGCGGACTTGCATAAAATTATTTCCTGAAAAAGAATTTCGCCCGGCAACGCGGGCATTGGAATTTGTCGTGGTGTTCGTCGCCGCCTTCCACCTTCACCAGCTTCATCACGGCGGGCGACTGCAGATGCAGCGGCGAACCTTTGCCGCGTGGGTTGGCACAGTTCGCGCAGTTCACAATTCGTCCCCCGGCTCAAATTCACTGCGGAGCTTGGCGAAGAGTTGCGCGGCGCGGTGCGGCGCGAGCGGCTTGCCTTGGCCGGGCGGTTGAAACCCGGCGGGAATATCCTTCACCCAAAAGGCTGAGCTTGTGTGACACCCCGGGCAATGCACGTCCGCCAGCGAATCCCAACGGCCCACCGGCGCGGGCATCGTCACCACGTCATCGCAGCGTTCGCAAAACCAGTGACCGTTCATTTTGAAACTCCCGCCCGTTGGCGTAGGCGTTGCGCCTCAAATTCAAAAACCTCTGCCTGCTTGATTAACTTTCCGGCATCGGTGGAAGCGGTGATCGTGTCCGCCAACGCTTCCCTGAAATTTTGGTGCATCTTCGTGTGGTTTGTTAGCGGCGTGTAGCTGCGCCACTTGGCCGTTTTCGTATCAACATCAATCTCCATCACCAGCGCTAGAAAATTTTCTCCGGTGGCGTGTTTGGCGAGCAGGGCGGCGGAAATAACTTCATCGGTATCAATCTTCATTTTGCTCCTTTGGTTGCGCGGCGATTGGCCGCTTTGAGTTGACTGGGTGAAATGAGACGGGCTGGCCGTGCATGGAGTGCGCGGCGGGATGGCTCTTCAGCCTGCGCCACGGCCAGCCCTAAATGGTTCAAAATCCTCTGCGCCGTATCCGCTGGGTAAATCTGCGGGCGCTGGCGGATGCCAGCGGGCTTGATGCGAAACGCTTTGAGATAGCGGTAGAGTTGCGGCTGGCAACACGGCTTGCCGCCGGCTTTGAGTTCCTTGAGGATTTGTGTAGGTGTCATTTTGAGTTGCGGAGTTTCAACCCCCAGCGCCGCCGGGTGCGCCAGTGCGCTTTTTTCAGGGCGCGGGCTAGTTTGGACATTGATCTCATTGTTGTTGTGAAGTGATGTGAACTGATGTCCACAAATTAATAGCAAGTTCCAAAAAGTAGTCAATAACAATTCGCATCATATCACAACATATCACAGCAAGCGTGGCACGGGTGTTGCGAATAGTATCTCACCATGCAAACCGATGTGTTGAATCTGCGGATACCTAAAGACGAGTATTCGGCGCTAAAAAAAATGGCGGAACGGTGCGACAAGTCCGCCAATGCGCTGGGTGCAATCATGGTTCGGGCGGCGATTAAAGCTGTTGGCGACTACGAGGGGCCGATTGTCCCTTTGACATTGGAGTTCCCTCACAAATTAAACATTCCACCCGCTTCAAAAGGTAAAAAATGAATAAGCCCAACGCGGAAGAGTTCGCGCATCAGGTTTTACATTCACTGGCCGCGCTGTCTGCGGAGATGGAGTTAAACCGAAAGTTGCTCTGTGACGTGCTCGCGCACTTGGAGAAAATCCCCGCCCGCGAAATCAGGACGCGCTACGTCGCAGAGACGATGAAGCGGACAGATGAAATCTACGCGGAGGCGTGTGCGGCGGTAAATTTAGACCCATCAAAATGATTTTCGGCGGCAAGCATGGAATCAAAAAAACCCATTAAATACTCGGCAAAACCGTTGAAAACGCCTCGCCTTCAAGTCCTGCTATGCGCACCATTTTTTTCAGGTCAGGGTCTTTTCTGGTTTAGCTCGCACAATCACCCCGCGCTTGTCCGTGTGAATCCGTGCCCGTCCGTGGTTGAAATTCCAGAATTGACTCCGCGCCGCAAACATGGGGCAATTTGCGCCGTGAAACCATTTCTCCTTTTCGTGCTGACCGTGGCGTTGTTCGCCTGCCGTCCGGCTTGTGCGTTTGACCGCACCAACGAGGTCTTCAAAATTTTTCAGTTCCCCGCCAACCAGATTCCGCGAGTGGACGGCGACACGAATGACTGGAGCATGGTTCCTGAAAGTTACGTCATCGGCAGCGATCAGTTGGTTGAAGATTTTGGGAAACATCAAGTCAGCGATGCGTCCACGCCAAAGATTCGCGTGAAGGTCGGCTGGGTGAAAGGGTTGAACCGGCTCTACTTTCTCTACGAGGCGGATGATGACTACTGGGATTTTTCCGAACCCGGTTTGCACAACGACACGTTCGAGGTGGTGGTGGATGGCGACTTGTCCGGTGGGCCGTTGATTGAAAAATTTTCTCCGGCGAAACCCATCCTCGGCCAGTGGGAAACTTATTTCTCGCTGCACGGCGCGCACGCGCAGAACTATCACATCTTCACGCCGTCGGCGGGCAAGGACTGGTGCATGGCGTGGGGGCCGGCGCAGTGGCTTAAGGAATTGCCTTACGCGAATGCGGCGCAGAAATTTTCCTTCAAGCCCGGCGAATCCGGCCACTACGTTTTGGAATTTTGGATCACGCCATTCGACTACGCCGGAGCCGAAGGCCCGCAGCGCGCAGTTGAATCCAAGATCACAGAAAACAAAACCATCGGCCTGTCGTTTGCGCTGATTGATTACGACAACGTCCATTCCGGCGATACGAACAACGGCTTCTGGAATCTCTCCCGTCATCACACGATGTATGGCCAAGCCGATCAGCTTTGCTTGTTCAAGTTGATGCCGCTGGAACCATCGCTCCAAAAACGGATTGAGGCGCAGTGGAGTTTTCAAGTCGTGGACATGGAACGCCGCCTCGTCGCGTTCAAGGATTTATCCGTTGGCGAAATAAAAAAATGGCACTGGGATTTTGGCGATGGCGAAACTTCGACAGAACAAAATCCAACTCACATCTACCAAAAACCTGACCACTACGTTGTGGTGTTGAATGTCGAGGGTGCAGCGGGTAAATCGCGCCGCGCTAAAGTGTGGGACGTGGCGGTGAAATAATTTCTATGAAAACAAAACTTGTTGGCGAAGCTGCATCGCGGTTGTTGTGGTCGGTTCTCCCTCACCCCGGCCCTCTCCCGCTGGGAGAGGGAGAGCGGTTATCCTCCGCCCATAAAATTCAACGCCGCCGTTGGACGCGAGTCGCGCCGATTGTCTGCGATTTGCTTTCGTTTCCCTCTCCCAGCGGGAGAGGGATCAAGGGTGAGGGAGAACGGCCACAATTCACCGGCAACTTTCTATTTGGCGGCAGGCCATTGGCGCTTTTTTTGATGCTCGCCATTTTTTCGGTTTGCCCGATTTATGCAAAAACTTTCAACGTCC
>JAYVQV010000458.1:0-4797 GCA_043776855.1 Limisphaerales bacterium
CGCGGTTCGGCGCGCAGTTCAAATACTGGCTGGAAGGCCGCGACAAAACCTGGACGGACTGGCGGAACGAGCGCGTCGTTATTTTGAGCCGACTCGCGCACGGTGATTATATTTTTCACGTCATCGCCTGCAACGAAGATGGCGTGTGGAACGAGGACGGCGCGACGTTTGCCATCAAGGTTGAACCGCCGTTCTGGAAGAAAACTTCATTCCTGATTTCCGTTGCGCTGATTTTTCTCGGCGTGCTGGCGGGAATTATTTATCTCGTGTCCACCGCCAAACTGAAGCGCCAGTTGCGCGCGGCGCAGCAGAAGGAATTGATCGAACACGAACGCGCCCGCATCGCGCGCGATTTGCACGACCAGCTCGGCGCGAACCTCACGCAAGTCACGCTGCTCGGCGAACTGGCGGAGATGGACAAGGATTCGCCCGGCGAAGTGGCGCAGCACGCGCGGCAGATTTGCGAGACCGCGCGCGAGTCCACACATTCGCTCGATGAAATCGTGTGGGCCGTGAATCCGTCCAACGACACGCTGGAAGGCCTCGCGAACTACGCCTGCAAATACGCGCAGGATTATTTTGCGCTCGCCGGCGTGAGTTACCGCGCCGAGTTGCCGCCGAACCTGCCGCCCACCCCGATTCCGCCGGAGGTGCGCCACAATGTTTTCCTTGCGTTCAAGGAAGCTGTGAACAACGTCGTGAAGCACGCGCACGCAACCGAGGCGCGCGTGAAGTTGCAACTGGAGCCGGGTAAATTTATTTTAAGCATCACTGACAACGGACGCGGCCTCGGTGATCTTTCCGGGAAAGCCTTGCGAAACGGCCTGAAGAATATGCGGAAGCGCCTGACCGATGTGCGCGGTGAATTTGAAATTGTTCCAGGAACAAGCGGCGGGACAGTGGTGAGACTGACGGTTCCAATCACACATAAATAATTTATGCCCACAACTATTTCCATCGTCGAAGACAACGACAAGCTGCGCACCACGCTCGCCAAGGTCATTGACCGCGCGGAAGGTTTTCATTGCGTGAGCCATTACCCCAGCGCCGAGGCCGCGCTGCAAAACCTGCCCGTGGTGAAGCCAGATGTGGTGCTCATGGACATCAATCTGCCCGGCATCAACGGCGTGGAGTGCGTTCGTAAATTAAAAGTGCTGCTGCCGAAGACGCAGGTGATGATGCTCACGGTCTATGAAGACACGGATAATATCTTCGCCGCGCTCGCCGCTGGCGCGAGCGGCTATATGCTGAAACGCACGCCCGCGAAAGAATTGCTCGAAGCCATCCACGAAGTGCTGCGCGGCGGTTCGCCGATGACGACGCACATCGCGCGCAAGGTCGTTCTCTCCTTCCAACAAGCCGCCGCTGCGTCAGCCAAGACGGCGGATGAACTCTCCGAACTTTCCGAGCGCGAGCAGCAGGTGCTGGATTTGTTGTCGCAGGGTTTGATCTACAAGGAGATCGCCGAGAAACTCCAGATCAGTTACGAGACGGTGCATACTTATATCCGGCGCATCTACGAAAAACTTCAGGTGCGGACGCGCACGGAGGCCGTGGCGAAGTTTTTGCAGAGATAAAACTGCGGCGGGCGGCGGATGAGTCATTAAAACGAAAGCCGCGTGATGCGTTCCTGAAGCTGACGGCTCCAGCGGTTGAAATAACTGAACAGCCGGTAAAGTTCCTCCAGCCGCGCCAGCAACTCCGGTCGCGCGGCGGTCGGCCAGTTCGCGTCGGCGGATTTGAGTTCGCCGAGCAATTGTTCGTGCAGCCCGCCGAGTTTTTTCTGCAGGAGATTCAACCGCTCGATCCATTCCTGCGCCCGCTCGAACCACTGGACTTGCAGCAGCGGCGATGTGACCGCGCTTTTCTCCACCAGAAAACTATCGGCGTTGCGGCAATTATTGGCGACCTCGGCAAACAGGTCGGCGAGGGCAGGAGGAATCTGCTGCACGTCCTTGGGCTTCGCGCCGGATTCCAATTCGAGCAGATGCAGCAGCCGCGATTTCGGTTCCAGCAGGCAATTGTAAGCCGCATTCAATTCTGCGAAAAATTTTGTTGCCGCGGCTTTTTCTGCATCGCTAGCGGAATGGATTTTGTCCGGGTGAACTGCGGCGGAGAGTTTTAGAAATTTTTGTTTCAACGCTTCCGCATTTAGCCATGGGCGGCGCGGTTCGTTAAGCAGGGCAAAGTAGTCAGACATCAGGCTTTTGTTTTTGAGGGAGCTTGATATTTGGCCATGTAGTTTGCGTAACTGCCAAAATGTTTTTGTCGGCTCAGATAATGTGGATACCGCTCATAGTGCCAACGACAAGTAGTAACAAACTCGGAAACGTCCACACCGGAAGATTCCGCGAGTTTTTCAAGGCGATATGTGTCGCTCATAAGTTCTGAACACTTTTTCTCGTCGGCTCCGTTAGCGTCGTAAAGCACGCCAGCAGGAAGCTCGTGAAGTGTGTATTCAAGATACTTGAGCAGTTTTTTAAACTCGTCATTCACACCGGCTTTTATTCATAGTGCGTGGCCAATTTTCACGCGCTGAAACTTTCGCCGCAGGAACAGCTCGTGGCGGCGTTGGGATTTTTCACCTTGAAGCCGCCGTCCTGCAACGCCTCGATGTAATCCAGTTCGCTGCCGGTGACGTAGAGCGCGCTCTTGGGGTCCACCACCACGCGCACGCCGCCGCTCTCGACGAGGATGTCGCGGTTCGCCGGGCCGTCCTGCAAATCCATCTTGTATTGCAGCCCGGAGCAGCCGCCGCCGACGACCGCCACGCGCAGCACGCCGTTCGCGCGGCCCTGCTTGGTGAGCAGCGTGGAAACTTTCTTGGCGGCGTTGGCGGTGAGCTTGACGAGCCGCTCATCGCCCGTGCGGAAATTTGGCGCGGACGTTGGTTTAGTGGCGAGGTTGGCAATCATTCGACGGGCAACACAGTAGCCGCGTTGGCAGTCAGCGTCAACGTGCTGCCAATTAAAAATTCAAAATGAAAAATTAAAAAATCAGATTGCCGCCCGAACGTCGCCGAATTTCATTTTTAATTTTGCATTTTTAATTTTTAATTGGCCTTGTGAAATTGATTTCCTGGAACGTCAACGGCCTGCGCGCGGTGCTGAAGAAAAACTTTCTCGAATTCCTCGACACGGAAAAACCCGACGTGCTGTGCCTGCAAGAAACCAAATGCACACCCGACCAAGTCGAGCAGCTTTGGCCGACGCATTACACGACGTTCTGGAACTCTGCGGAGAAGAAAGGCTATTCCGGCACGGCGATTTTCACGAAGGAACGTCCGCTCAAAGTCACGCCGCACATCGGCATTGCCGAGCATGACAAGGAAGGCCGCGTGTTGACTGCCGAGTATGGCGGTTTTTTTCTGGTGAACGTCTACACACCAAATTCCAAGCGCGAATTACTGCGTCTGCCGTATCGCCAGCAATGGGATGTGGACTTCCTAAAATACTTAAAGCAGCTCGAAAAGAAAAAGCCCGTCATCTTCTGCGGCGACCTCAACGTCGCGCATACCGAGATTGATCTGGCGAATCCCAAGGCCAACGTCCGCAACCACGGGTTCACCATCGAGGAGCGGAATGGTTTCAGCGCGTTCGTGCAGGCCGGCTTCGTGGACACGTTTCGCGAGTTTGAGCGGGGCGGGGGACATTACTCCTGGTGGAGCGTCATGTCCGATGCGCGCGCGCGGAACATCGGTTGGCGGCTGGATTATTTTCTGCTCTCGCAGGCATTGCGCCCGCGTCTGAAAAAATCTTTCATTCTGCCAAAAGTTTTAGGCAGCGACCATTGCCCGGTGGGGATTGAAATTTAAGCGCCGGATTTAGCCGAATCCATGCCGTCGGAAATAGCCGGACAAACGCAGAGGCGCAGAGAACGCAGAGATCCGCAGAGATTTTGAGAAGCAAAACCAACCCACTGGCTTGTGTCTGGAATCATCCGGCAGTTTTCTCGGCGAACCTCTGCGTTCTCTGCGCCTCCGCGTTTTTTGGATTGTTTTCAACCGCATGGTTTTGGTTAAGTTTGAATCATCATTTGCTCCGAGTTCGTTCGGCATGGGCTTTCAGGTTCATTCTTAAAATGTGAATAACCCGTCGCGTCGGAGAATTGAATCTTGGGCGAAGAAAATCTATTCTGCGCCGCTCGCATGACTCATTTGATCGTAAAAATAAAATCGGCCGCGTCGTTGGACGCCGGTTGGGGCTGTGATTATCTGGCGCCCACCGTCGCCGCGCCATTTTGATTCAGGCTTTTACTTTTCTCCGCCGCAACTTTCCATGACCGAAAACCATTTCAAATACTGGGCGTTTGTCAGCTACAGCCCGGCGGATAATTGCGAGTCGCGCCCGGATGCGCCGGGCGTGGGCCACTGGCGCTGGGGCCGCTGGCTGTTGGACACGCTAAATAATTTTGCCACGCCGGCGGATTTCGTCGGCCACATCAATGCGCGCGGTGAAATCGTGCCGGAACGCATTGAGCCACTTTTTACGCCGGAGCAAGAAGTCGTCGCGGGCGCGAGTTTGAGCGCCGACGTGCGGGCGGCGTTGGAGCAGTCGCGCTATCTCATCGTGATCTGTTCGCCGCGTTCTGCCAAAAGCCGCGCGGTGGATGAAGCCGTGCGCCAGTTCAAACTGCTTGGTCGCGGCAACCGGATTTTGTCCGTGGTCATCGCCGGTGAACCGCACACCCAGATCGCCAGCCAGCCCGGCCTCTGGCTGGACGACGAATGTTTTTCTCCCGCGCTGCGCCATCCGGTGCTGCCGGACGGCACGCTGGACACGAACCGGCTGGAGCGCG